>JAUNUZ010000104.1 GCA_030537915.1 Micrococcales bacterium | reverse complement strand
CGTCGGACAAGTAGAGCCAGCGCTCATCCGGCCCGTGGGGGGGCACGACGATCGGGCCGTAGTGCGCCTGCGGCACGCGTACGTATTCGGCCTGGCCGCCGGGCACCTGGCCGTAGAGAGTCGTGTACCCAAAGAGTGCCGCGCCCTTGTTCTGGCCGGCGACCTGCGTCCTCTCGCACTGGGACTGCAGTCCCCGCTGGCACATCCAGCAGTGACCGCACGCAATGTTGAACGGCACCACGACCCGATCGCCGACCGCGAGGTCGCCGGCCTGCGGGCCGACCTCCTGGACGATGCCCATGAACTCGTGCCCCAGGACGTCACCGGCGTGCAGGTAGGGGGCGAGCAGGCCGTAGAGGTGCAGGTCGGAGCCGCAGATGGCCGTCGAGGTGACGCGCACGATCGCGTCGTTCGGCTGCTCGATGCGCGGATCCGGGACCTCGCTGATGTCGACCTTCTGTTTGCCCTGCCAGGTCAGTGCCTTCACGCTGCCTCCTTCGGCTCGCGCACACTCGGTGCCTACGTGCGGTGACCCCTTACCCGCCGTGGCGCCACATCCACGGGCCTCGCGCCGGCCGCTGGTTCGATCCGGCGCCCGGGCGCCTCACCACTCATCCGCGGGCGGCACTCGTGCGGCGCAGCTTCTTGTTGACGAACTCATCCATCCCGTACTTGGCGAGTTCGCGCCCGAAGCCGGAGCGCTTGACGCCGCCGAAGGGGATGCCGGGCAGCGTCGTGCCGTGCTCGTTGACGTAGGACATGCCGACGTCGAGCCGGTCCGCGATGGCGCTGCCGAGCGCGAGGTCCTGCGTCCACACCGAGCCCGACAGCCCGTAGGCGGAGGCGTTGGCCAGCTCGACGGCCTCATCCGGCGACGACACCGGGTAGACGACGCCGACCGGCCCGAAGAGCTCCTCGGACCACGCGCGCATCGCCGGGGTGACCCCCGTCAGGACTGTGGGCGCCATGAACGACCCCGGCCCCGGCACTCGGCCACCGCCGGTGTGGACGACCGCACCCTTGCCGACCGCGTCCTGCACCTGGCTCAGCAGGCCCTCGAGCGCCTCGACGGAGGACATCGGGCCCATCCCCGTGCCCTGCACCGTCGGGTCGCCGGTGGTGACCTTGGCGAAGGAATCGGTGAGCTTCGCCACGAACTCCTGGTAGATCCCCTCGGCCACGAACATCCGCTTGGGGGAGTTGCACGCCTGTCCCGCGTTGCCCAGCCGCGCCTGGGTCGCGACCTTGACCATCTTCTCGACGTCGGCGGCGTCCAGGATGATCATCGCGTCGGACCCGCCGAGCTCGAGGACGCACTTCTTGAGGTGCTTGCCCGCGGTGGCGGCGACCGCGGAGCCGGCGCGCTCGCTGCCGGTGAGCGAGACGCCCTGGATCCGCGGGTCCGCAATGATCGTCTCGACCTGCTCGTTCGTCGCGTAGATGTTGACGTAGGTGTCGGCAGGCAGCCCGGCCTGCAGGAAGATCTCCTCCATGAGCTGGGCCGAGCGCGCGCAGATCGGGGCATGCTTGAGCAGCATGGAGTTGCCGACGAGCAGGTTCGGCGCCGCGAACCGCGCCACCTGGTAGTAGGGGTAGTTCCACGGCATGATTCCCAGTAGCGCCCCGACCGGCTCGCGGACGACGACGGTGGCATCGGCGCCCTGGTCATCGAGGATCTCCTGCGCGAGGGCGCCCGGGCCGTTCGCGGCGTAGTAGCGGTAGATCGCGGCGACAAGCCCGATCTCGCCCTTGCCCTGCGCGATCGGCTTGCCCATCTCGACGGCGATGACGCGAGCCAGCTCGTCGGCGCGCTCCTCATAGAGCTCGGCGACCCTGTTGAGGATGGCGGCGCGGTCCGCTACCTCGCTCGCCCGCCAGTTCAGGTAGCCGACCTGGACGCGATCGAGGGCATTGGCCACCCCCGCGTCGTCGAGGGTCTCGAACTCCTGCTCGACCTGCCCGGTCGCCGGATTCTCGGTGCGGTACATCGCCATCGGATATTCCTGCCTCTCCTCATCGAGTTGCCACCCGCGGTGTCGCGGCATGTCTGAGGGCCACGTTACGGACACCCGCGTTCGGGCGCGGCCGCTGACGGACCCAGGGGAGGGTGGGTCCCAGCGGTCGGGCGCCGGGCGCGACGGGCAGCGCTGGGTCCCGGGCCGGGATCGAGCGACGCGATGCGGCCGATTCGGCGCTCGTGCCGTAACGTGGTGGATGAGCGTCCGCTTCGTCTTGCCTCGGATGCTCGGTGAGTTGAGAGATCTTCACGCGGGCGCCCTCTGGGAATGTTCCGAGACGGATTCGATTGCGCCGGGCGAGACGCCTCACCAGATTCTGGAGCTTGTCCTTGACCCTGCAGTCCTTCGCGCAGTTGCGCGTACCCACGTCCCTTTGCGACATCCTGGCCGCCGATGGGATCACCACCCCTACTCCGATCCAGGCGGCGACGCTGCCGGATTCTCTTGCTGGGCGCGACGTCCTCGGCCGGGGCCGCACCGGCTCCGGCAAGACCTACGCCTTCCTGCTCCCTCTCGTCGCCCGCCTCGTGGCCAGCCGCGAAGCCGGTCGCGTCCGTCGGCCGCGGATGCCGCGGGCCCTCATCCTCGCGCCGACGCGTGAGCTCGCGGGGCAGATCGAGGCAGCCCTCAAGCCGTTGGCCGCCGCGACCTCGCTGCGCACGCTCGCCATCTTCGGTGGCGTCAACCAGAACCCGCAGGTCCGCGCGCTTGCCGCGGGCATCGACGTGCTCGTCGCCTGTCCCGGTCGACTTGAGGACCTGGTGGGTCAGCGCCACGTCAACCTGTCCGCTGTCGAGATCGCGGTGCTCGACGAGGCCGACCACATGGCCGACCTCGGCTTCTTGCCCGGCGTCAAGCGCATCCTCGACGCGACGCCCCAAGACGGCCAGCGCCTCCTCTTCTCAGCGACGCTGGACGGCGACATCAATGTCATCGTCAAGCGCTACCTGCGCAATCCGGTGACGCACCACGCGGATTCGGCGCAGTCATCGATCGGGACGATGAGCCACCACGTGCTGCACGTGACGCCGGACCAGCGCGTCGACGTCGTCGCCGACCTGGCGGCCGCACCCGGGCGTACCGTCGTCTTCACGCGCACCAAGCACGGCGCCAAGAAGCTCGCCAAGCAGCTCAACAAGGTCGGCGTCAGCGCCGTCGAGCTGCATGGCAACCTCGCCCAGGGCGCACGCACGCGCAACCTCGAAGCCTTCCACTCCGGCAACGCCTCGACCCTGGTGGCCACCGACATCGCCGCGCGCGGCATCCACGTCGACGACGTCGAGCTCGTTATCCACGCTGACCCGCCCGTGGAACACAAGGCCTACCTGCACCGCTCGGGCCGCACCGCCCGCGCAGGCGCCGACGGCACCGTGATCACGATGATGACCGACGACCAGGTGCGCGACGTCCGCGCGCTGACCAAGGCTGCCGGCATCCGCCCGACGACGACTCGAGTAGCCCCCGGGCACGCGATGCTGGCGACCCTCGCCCCCGGTGAGCGTCGCTACGCCCAAGGCGACGCCACCCCGTTCGCGCCTGCGCAGCCGCAGCCGGCTCGCGCCCGCAGCAACTCGGGTAGCGCACGCTCGGGCGGGGCGCGCCGGAACAGCTCCGCTCGCTCCACCGTGACAACGGATGCGTCGCGCGGCTCGTCCGCACTTGGCTCGTCTTCGCGCGGCTCGTCCGGACGCGGCGGTGGTGGCCAGGGCCGCGCTCCGGCTCGTGCCGGGGCGAGCCAGAGCAGCGGTGCACCTCGCGGCGCGGCCGCCTTCTCGTCGCGCTCGAGCGCCGGCCGCCGCGGTCGCTGATCGCTCCTGACTCGATTGCTGCCCCGGCAGGGCACCTGCGCGCCCAGCCGCGCCGGCCGGGTCGGGTCGCATCGTGGACCTGCGTCTCAGCATGGGAACAGCGCGTCGGAGAATGGGGTCCATGAAGGCGCTCCTGCTGGAGAACATCCATCACCTGGCCGAGTCCGTGTTCAACGCCTCGGGTATCGAGGTCGACACGCGCGTCGGGGCACTCGACGAGGACGAGCTCATCGAGGCTCTCGAGGGCGTCGACCTCCTCGGCGTCCGCTCGACCACGCTGGTCACGCCCCGAGTCATCGAGGCCGCCAACCACCTCACCGCCATCGGTTGCTTTTGCATCGGCACCAACCAGGTCGCTCTGGAGGATGCGGGCCGCGCGGGCATCCCCGTCTTCAACGCCCCGTTCTCCAATACGCGCTCGGTCGTCGAGCTCGTCATCGCGGAGATCATCCTGCTGGCGCGGCGCCTGACCGAGAAGGACCGCGAGCTGCACGCGGGGGTGTGGAACAAGGAGGCCACCGGCTCCCACGAGATCCGGGGCCGCAAGCTGGGAATCGTCGGCTACGGCAACATCGGCTCCCAGCTGTCGGTCGTCGCCGAGATGCTCGGTATGGACGTCTACTTCTACGACATCGACGACCGGCTCGCGCTCGGGAATGCGACGCGCTGCGCCTCGCTGGAGGAGTTGCTCGACGTCTGCGAGTGCGTCACCTTGCACGTCGACGGCCGCCCCGGGAACGCGGGCTTCTTCGGGGCACCACAGTTCGCGCGGATGCGGCCGCGCGCGCTCTTCCTCAACCTCTCGCGCGGCTTCGTCGTCGACTACGACGCGCTGCGCGTCCACCTCGACCAAGGTCACATCGCGGGCGCCGCCATCGACGTCTTCCCCAACGAGCCCAGGACGCGCGGCGGTGACTTCGCTTCGCCGCTGCAGAACGTCCCCAACGTCATCCTCACGCCGCACGTCGGGGGCTCCACCGAGGAGGCGCAGCAGGACATCGGGCGGTTCGTCGCGGCCAAGTTGCGCGACTTCGTCCGGCTCGGCACGACGACGCTGAGCGTCAACTGCCCGGAGCTCACGCTCGCGCACGCGCCGGGCGAGCACCGGCTCACCTACTTCCACGACAACATCCCGGGCGTGCTTGCGAAGGTCAACAACATCCTCGCCGAGCATGGCGCCAACATCGATGGTCAGCTGCTGGGCACGCGCCGGGACATCGGATACGTCGTGACGGACGTGTCGCTGGATTACGCCCCGGCCGTCGTCGCCGCGATCCAGGCCCTGCCCGAGACGGTCCGTCTGCGCCTCATCGACTGACGGTGGCGCGTGCCGACGGCGGACGGTGCCTGGACGCCGTCGCAGGCTAGGCTCGAACGATGGCCCGATATCTCGACGTCCACCCGGTCAACCCGCAGGAGCGGCTCGTCGCGCAGGCGTCAGCCATCATCCGCGACCAAGGCTTGGTTGCCTACCCCAGCGACTCCGGCTACGCGCTGGGGTGCGCGCTGGACAATGTCGCCGGGCGGCAGCGCATCATCGAGATCCGGCGCCTCGACGACAAGCACCACTTCACCCTCATGTGTGCGGATTTCGCCCAGATGGGGCAGTACGTCGACATGTCGAACGCGACCTTCCGGGCGCTGAAGGCCTGCACCCCGGGGCCGTACACGTTCATCCTCAAGGCGACCCCCGAGGTGCCGCGCAAGCTGGCGAACGCCAAGAAGAACACGGTCGGTGTGCGGATCAGCTCCGACGTCCTGGTCCAAGCCCTGCTGCGCGAGCTCGGTGAGCCGATGCTGTCCTCGACCCTTATCTTGCCCGGTGAGCAAACTCCGATGACCGACGGCTGGGCCGTCAAGGAGGAGCTCGACCATGTCGTCGACGTTGTCATCGACACCGGCGAGTGCGGGCTGGAGCCGACGACCGTCGTCGACCTCTCCGGCCCGCAGGCGCAGGTCGTCCGCGTCGGCGCCGGGGATCCTGCACCGTTCGAATAGCCCGGTCGGCCTGTCTTGGTTGCTCGAATCCGCCGCTGAGATCGGCGTTACGGCGCGGCACTAGGCTGGCCGCATGGTTTCCCCGGTCGCCGTCATCGCTCCTGCCCTCACCAGTGCCATCGAGTCCGCCCTCGGCGCGGACTTCGCGGGGTCGGACCCGGTGTTGCGACCCAGCCAGTATGCGGATGTGCAGGTCAACGCGGCCCTGGCGCTGGCCAAGCGCGCCAAGCGAGCCCCTCGGGATGTCGCCACCGCGATCGTCGAAGCCCTCGACCTGGGGCAGGAGTGCAGCCGCGTGGAGGTGAGCGGCCCGGGCTTCATCAACCTCACCTTCCGCGACAGTTGGCTGGCCTCTCTGGTGGTTGCGCAGTCCGGTGACGAGCGGCTCGGGGTGCCGGCCCAGGAGCGGCAGATCATCCCCATCGACTACTCGGCGCCCAATGTCGCCAAGGAGATGCACGTCGGCCACCTGCGCACGACGGTCGTCGGCGATGCGCTCGCGCGGACGCTGGAGCACCTCGGACACCACGTGATCCGTCAGAACCACATCGGCGACTGGGGCACCCCCTTCGGCATGCTCATCGAGCACCTGCTCGAGGTCGGCGAAGACTCCGACGAGGCTGCCTTGCTCACCTCCGACCCCAACACCTTCTACCGGGGAGCGCGTGAGAAGTTCGACGGCGGCGCGGAATTCGCGATCCGGTCGCGGGCGCGCGTGGTCGCGCTCCAAGCCGGCGACGCCGACACGCTCGTGCACTGGCAGCGGCTCATCGACCTGTCGACGGCCTACTTCAACAGGCTCTACGTCGCGCTGGACGTGACGCTCACCGACGCCCACCTCGCGGGGGAGTCGACCTACAACGCCGACCTGTCCGCGATCTGCGACGAGCTGGAGGCCAGGGGAATCGCGACGATGAGCGATGGTGCCCTGTGCGTCTTCCTGCCCGGCTACACCGGCCGCGAGGGCAAGCCGGTGCCGCTCATCATCCGCAAGTCCGACGGCGGATACGGCTACGGCACGACCGACCTTGCGACGATCAAGCACCGCGTGGTGGACCTGCACGCCGACCGGATCCTCTACGTCATCGGGGCCCCGCAGTCCCTGCACCTGAACATGGTCTTCGAGACCGCGCGCTCGGCCGGCTGGCTGCCGGAGACCGTCGAGGTCGTCCACGTAAAGATCGGCAACGTGCTGGGCGAGGACCGCAAGATCCTGCGCACCCGCTCCGGGGCGCCGCTGCGGCTCATGGCGCTCATCGAGGATGCCGTCGCCAAGGCCCAATTGCACATCGACGCCGCGCGACCGGACCTGTCGCAGGCCGACCGCGCCCGCATCGCCGAGCAGGTCGGGGTCGGCGCGATCAAGTACGCCGACCTGGCGGTCGCGCACGATTCCGAATATGTCTTCGATCTGGACCGGATGCTCGCGCTCACCGGCAACACGGGCCCCTATCTGCAGTACGCCTCGACCCGGATCCGGTCGATCTTCCGCAGCATCGACCGCGATCCGGCCGACCCGCGCCTCGCGGGGGCGTCGATCTCACTGAGCGACCCGTCCGAGCGCGCGCTAGCCCTGCACCTGCTGGAGTTCGGAACGGTCGTCGGCGCCGTCGGTGACGCCCTGGAGCCGCACCGCCTGTGCGCCCACCTCTTCGAGATCGCCCAGGCCTTCAGCGTGTTCTACGAGAACTGCCCGGTGCTGAAGGCCGAGGAGTCGATCCGTGAATCGCGCCTCGCCCACTGC
>JAUNUZ010000103.1:5773-7588 GCA_030537915.1 Micrococcales bacterium | reverse complement strand
GAAGTTCACCCCGCTGTCACCCGTAGGCGTCGCCGGGCCGCTCAGGCCCGCCGTGCGCCGGCGCCAAAGGAGCACCCGTGTCCGTGACTCGCATGTCTGCCCTGTTCCTGCGAACCCTGCGCGAGGATCCGGCCGACGCTGAGCTGCCGGGCCACAAACTGCTGGTACGCGCCGGCTATGTCCGCCGCGCGGCGCCCGGGATCTACTCGTGGCTGCCGCTCGGGCTGCGGGTGCTCGCCAAGGTCGAGGCGATCGTCCGGGAGGAGATGAACGCGGCCGGCTTCCAAGAGGTGCGCTTCCCGGCGCTGCTGCCCCGCGAGCCCTATGAGGCGACGGGACGATGGAGCGAATACGGCGATAACCTCTTTCGGCTGCAGGACCGCAGGCAGACCGACCTGCTGCTCGGCCCGACGCACGAGGAGATGTTCACTCTTGCGGTCAAGGACCTCTACAGCTCGTACAAGGACCTGCCGCTCTCGCTCTACCAGATCCAGACGAAGTACCGCGATGAAGCGCGTCCTCGCGCAGGTCTGCTGCGCGGTCGCGAGTTCATCATGAAGGACTCCTACTCCTTCGACGTCGACGACGCGGGCCTGCAGAAGAGCTACGACGCCCACCGGGACGCCTACATCAAGCTCTTCGCTCGCCTCGGCCTCGACTACGTCATCGTGCAGGCGACCTCGGGCGCCATGGGCGGCTCGGCGAGCGAGGAGTTCCTGGCGATCTCGCCGGTAGGTGAGGACACCTTCGTCCAGGACGACGCCGGCTACGCCGCGAATGTCGAAGCGGTCCAGGTGCCGCAGGCGCCGCCGGTAGCCCCGGACGTCGTCGCCGCGACGCCCGAAGCTCTCGACGTCAAGACCCCGGACACCCCGACGATCGAAACCCTCGTTGCCGTGCTCAACGAGGTGCACCCGCGTCGGGACGGGCGTAGCTGGCGGGCCGGTGACACCCTGAAGAACATCGTCGTCATGCTCAAGCACCCCGACGGGCACCGCGAACCGCTGGTCATCGGCCTGCCCGGCGACCGGCAGGTCGACCTCAAGCGGCTCGCGGCCCAGGTCGAGCCGGCGCAGGTCGAGGACTTCACCGAGGCCGACTTCCCCGCCTACCCGATGCTGACGAAGGGCTATATCGGCCCCCGCTCGCTCGGCCCCAACACTGGTCTCGAGCAGGGCGAGGCCGCCCGGTTGCGCTATGAGCTCGACCCGAGCGTCGCGCGGGGTTCGGCGTGGGCGACCGGTGCCGACCGGTCCGGATACCACGTCGTCGATCTCGTCTACGGGCGCGATTTCGAGTCCGACGGCCTCATCCAGGCTGCCGAGGTGCGCGACGGGGACCCGAGCCCCCAGGGTGGTGGCGTGCTGCACTCCGCGCGCGGCATCGAGATGGCGCACATCTTCCAGCTCGGCCGCAAGTACGCGGAGGCGCTCGGCCTGCAGGTGCTTGACAAGCACGGCAAGCTCGTCACCGTGACGATGGGCTCCTATGGCGTCGGGGTGTCTCGCGCCGTGGCCGCCGTCGCCGAGGCGAACTACGACGAGGCGGGTCTCATCTGGCCACGCGCCCTGGCGCCGGCGGACGTGCACATCATGGCCACCGGCAAGGACCCGGCGATCTTCGTTGCCGCCGAGCAGCTCGCCCGCGATCTGTCGGCCCAGGGGCTCGAGGTCCTCTACGACGATCGACCGAAAGTGAGCCCAGGAGTGAAGTTCAAGGATGCCGAGATCATCGGCGTCCCGACCATCGTCGTGGTGGGGCGCGGCCTGGAGTCCGGCGTCGTGGAGATCAAGGATCGCCGCTCTGGGGACCGGC
>JAUNUZ010000103.1:0-5673 GCA_030537915.1 Micrococcales bacterium | reverse complement strand
TCGAAGGTGCCGATGACGCAGGGTTTGGCCACCCTCCAGCAGCTCGCCGCGGCCGCGACCCCGGTGGTGGAGCCGGGCACGCTCGCCCTCCTGGTCCTCTCGGCGCTGCTCGCGGGCTGGGTCGACGCGGTGGTGGGCGGGGGCGGCCTCATCCAGCTACCCGCCCTCGTCATCGCGCTCCCCGGCGCGGTGCCGGTGCAGCTGCTCGCGACGAACAAGCTCGCGTCCATCTGCGGCACGACGGCGAGCTCGATCACCTACTTCCGAAGGGTGCGCCCCGACCTGCGCACCGCGATACCGCTGGCCGCGGCAGCCTTTGCGGGATCGATGGTCGGTGCGAGCCTGGCGCACTCCATCTCCAAGGAGGCGTTCACGCCCATCATCCTGCTCGTGCTTGTGGTCGTCGGTGCCTACACATTGCTCAAGCCGCGCATGGGCAGCCAAACCGCGCTGCGCTTCGACGGCCGCAAGCACACCGGGGTGGCGGTCTTCATCGGGTTGCTGATCGGGCTCTACGACGGGGTGCTGGGCCCGGGGACCGGGTCTTTCTTCGTCTTCGCTCTCGTCGGCGTCACCGGCTATGCGTTCATTGAGGCGAGCGCGAAGGCGAAGATTGCGAACCTGGCGACGAACCTCGCGGCACTCGTCGTCTTCATCCCCGCCGGGGCAGTCCTCTGGCACATCGGCCTGCTCATGGGCGCGGCGAATGTGCTCGGGGGTTATCTCGGGGCCCGGACCGCGGTGGCACGAGGTCACGGCTTCGTGCGGATCGTCTTCGTCATCGTCGTCAGCACCTTCATTATCAAGCTCGGGTACGACCTCATCGTCCAGCTCACCTAGGCGCCCTACCGGCTTCTGGCAAGAGCGTCGCGTGCCTGCGAGTCGGTGGGGCGGGCCACGTCATTGCTGGGTGAGCCGGTAGACACCGTGCGAGGGTGGCGGCCTGTTCGGGCGACAGGGATCGGTGTGCCCCTCCTGCCTGTCGCGTCAGCAGCGCGCGCCGAGGGCTTGGGCGCATCCGCCGCTCAGCCCGGGCGAACGCCCCGCCCTGTGTCCCGGGCGAGCGCAGCGCGTAGCTCCTGCGGGCCAGTGATCGGCGCCTGACAGAGAGTCCCGCGGCAGACATAGGCCGCGGCCGCGCCACCGACGAGCGGTCGATCCGCGAGCGCAGGCACGCCCGGTGCCCCGACGGGTCCCTGGGTCACCACGAGCCCGGGCGCCGCCGCCGCTCGCGCGACCGCGATGAGCTCTCGGGCGGCTGCGTCGGGCTCGGCCCCCGCGTGCACGATCGCTACCTGGCGTGGCCCGTCGAGCAGGGCCTCGGCCGTCGCCAAACTCCACCCGGCGAAGCGCGGGGCCGCCGTCGCGATCGTCGCGGCGCACGCGATCGCTTGCGTGGCCGCGTCGATGTGCTGTGTCGAGGCCATCAGCTCTCCATAGGTGAGCAGCGCAGCGGCCAGAGCGGATTGACCGCTCGGCTCGGCGTTGTCCGTCGCGCCACGCGGTCGGAGCACGAGCAGGTCGGCGTCGTCGGCAGTGTCGTAGAAGCCGCCGTCGTCAGCGCGGAAGTGGTCCAGCGCCACATCCAGGAGCCGGCCGGCGGCCGCGAGCCACCGCGGGTCGCCGTCCACCTGGTGCAGCGTTAGCAGCCCGGTGGCAAGGTTGCCGTAGTCGTCGGCCACCCCCGCTGCGCTCCCGACCACCCCGTCGCGCGAGGTCCGCCGCAGCCGCCCGTCGACGAGGTGGACGCGCAGCACGAACTCCGCTGCCGCCCGGGCGGCCTTCACGAGCTCGGGCCGATCGAGCAGCGCACCGGCCTCGGCCAGCGCCCCGATCGCCATGCCGTTCCACGCCGCGACCACCTTGTCGTCGCGGGCGGGCTGGGGCCTGTTGTCGCGCACGCCCCGCAACCGGGCGCGTGTCCGGGCCCACCACTGCGCCTCCTCACCGGCCGCGGGCTCAAGGCGCAGCTGCAAGGTCGAGGTGCCGTGCTCGAAGGTGCCGTCGTCGGTCACCCCCAGCAGCCCCGCGGCCCGCGCCCCCTCCTCGCATCCCAGCGCGTCGCGCAGCTGCTGCGGCGTCCAGGCGTAGGTGTAGCCCTCCACGCTGCGGCCGTCGATGACGGTGTCGGCGTCCAAGGCCGAGGCGAATCCGTCCTCGGGGGTTCTCAGATCGGCGAGGAGGAAGTCGGCCGTCTGGTCGGCGACCCGCCGGGCCCACCCAGTGCCCGTCGCGCGCCAAAGGTGCAGGTAGACCGCGAGCAGCTGGGCGTTGTCGTAAAGCATCTTCTCGAAGTGCGGCACGACCCAGCGCGCGTCGACGCCATAGCGGGCGAAGCCGCCCGCGAGCTGGTCGAAGACACCGCCGCGCGCCATCGCTTCGCCCGTGACCTGGACCATCTGCAGGGCCCGCGGTGTACCCGTGCGGGCGTGGTGGCGCAGCAGCCACTCCAGGACCATCTACGGCGGGAACTTCGGCGCTGTGCCGAAGCCGCCTTCGGACCAGTCGTGGGTGTCCGCGATGACGTCCTCACAGCGGTCGAGCGCCTCGGCATCCAGTGGCGCCCCGGGGGCGCCCTCGTGCACTTGGAGCTGGCGCAACGCCTGCGTGATCTGCTCTGCGCTGCGATCGATGTCCGCGCGCTTGTCCCGCCAAGCCGAGGTAACGGCCGCCAGTACCTGCAGGAACTGAGTCTTGGGGAAGTAGGTGCCGGCGTAGAAGGGGGCGCCGTCTGGCGTGAGCACGCACGTCATCGGCCAGCCGCCGCTGCCGGTCAACGCCGTTGTCGCGCTCATGTAGACGGCGTCGATGTCGGGTCGCTCCTCGCGGTCCACCTTGATCGCGACGTAGTCGGCACCCAGTACCTGCGCCACCTGCTCGTCCTCGAACGATTCGTGGGCCATGACATGACACCAGTGGCAGGCCGCATAGCCGACCGAGAGGAGGACGGGTACGTCACGCCGTCGTGCCTCGTCGAATGCCGCCACGGACCACGGCCACCAGTCGACGGGGTTGTCGGCGTGCTGGCGCAGGTACGGGCTCGTGGCATCGCGCAGGCGGTTGGACATGTAAGCCACCGTACGGGTCGCCTCCGACGGGCTCCGCGAACGACCTTGGGCCCACCGAAGGACCCCGGCCGGCGCCGGCCGGTCACTCGAGTTCCGGGCGTGTCGGGCCGTTTTCTGGCGCTCTGGCACCATGTCCCCCTAGCGTGTCGGTCCATACGTCGACTGGACGTCGCCAGGCCATAGCGAAAGGGGCCGAAGGTGGATAGCAAGCGTCGCAGTGCCGGAATCTTCCGGACGAAGTCGATCGAGGAGTCGATCGCCGAGACCGAGGAGTCGGAGTATGCGCTCAAGAAGCGGCTGACCGCCCTCGATCTGACGGTGTTCGGCGTCGGTGTCATCATCGGGGCCGGCATCTTCACGCTGACCGGCCGGGCCGCGGCGACGGTCGCCGGACCCGCCATCCTCATCAGCTTCATCGTCGCGGCGTTCTGCTGCGGTCTCGCCGCCCTCTGCTACGCCGAGTTCGCCTCGACGGTGCCGGTCTCGGGCTCGGCGTACACGTTCTCCTACGCCACTCTGGGTGAGTTCGTCGCCTGGATCATCGGTTGGGACCTGCTGCTCGAGCTCATGCTCGGCGCCAGCGTCGTCGCGCAGGGCTGGTCGGCCTACGTAGGGGTCTTCCTCGGACACCTCGGCATCGAGTTGCCGGAGGTGATCTCCTACGGTTCGCACTTCGACCTGCCCGCGCTGCTGCTCGTCGTCGTGCTCACCGCGCTCGTGGCGTTCGGCATCAAGGAGTCGATGCGCGTCAACCTCGTGCTTGTCGCCATCAAGATCTTCATCGTGCTCTTCGTCATCTTCGCGGGCATCAGCTTCATCAACACGGCGAACTACACGCCGTTCATCCCACCGGCCCAGCCTGCGGCCGAGATGGGCGGCAGCGTGTGGACCGCGCCGCTACTGCAGACCATGTTCGGGATGACCCCGACGACCTTCGGTGTCGGTGGGATCCTCGCCGGCGCGTCGCTGGTCTTCTTCGCCTACATCGGCTTCGACGTCGTCGCGACGACCGCGGAGGAGGCGAAGAACCCGCAGCGCGACCTGCCGGTGGGCATCATCGCCTCGCTCATCATCTGCACGGTCCTCTACTGCGCAGTCACGCTGGTCATCACGGGCATGATCCCCTACAACGAGATCTCGACCGAGGCGTCGCTGGCGACGGCCTTCGAGCATGTCGGCAAGCCCGGTTACGCGACGCTGATTTCCGCCGGGGCGGTTGCCGGTCTCACGACTGTCGTCATGACGCTGCTGATCGGCGCGTCCCGCGTCGTCTTCGCGATGTCCCGCGACTGGCTCCTGCCGCCTTCGCTCGCCCGGACCAATCTCAAGACCGGCACCCCGGTCCGGATCAACCTCATCATCGGCGCCGTCGTCGCCTGCATCGCGGCCTTCACGCCGGTGGGGAAGCTGGAGGAGATGGTGAACATCGGCACTCTGGCCGCGTTCACGCTCGTCTCGCTCGCCGTCCCTATCCTGCGCAAGTCCCGCCCCGACCTCAAGCGGTCGTTCAAGGTCCCCGGCAGCCCGTTCGTGCCGTGGCTCGCCGCCGCCGTCGCCTTCTACCTCATGTTGACGCTGCCGGCCGAGACCTGGGTGCGCTTCATCGCGTGGATGGTCGTGGGCCTGATCATCTACTTCATCTACGGCGTCAAGAAGTCGCGTCTGGCCCAGGGCAAGGACGACATCCCGGCGATCGACTACTCCGGTCGCCACTGAACCAGGACGCAAAGGCAGCGGCCCCCTCGCCTCAGCGAGGGGGCCGCGGCCTTTGCCGGGGGATCCCCCAGCCGCGTCGACGCCGGCGGCCGACTGCGGGCCCCGACTCAGGTGGGGCGGCAGAGGCGGTCGCTCATGCCGCTGGGTTGTTCTGGCTCGCCCACAGCCCGAGCAGCCCTCGGAAGTGCGCGAGGAACTGCTCGTGCTCGTGCGCCGGATAGGTCGCGACGACGGTCTCGTGCAGCAGACGATCGAAGTCAGAACTGGTGACCCAGTCGTGCACGACCTCGGGCACGTGCGGCAGGTAGTCCGCGCACCACTGCTGGTAGCGGTCGTTCTCGAAGTGGGCGTCGGCGAGCTCGAGATAGCCGGCGATCTTGTCCTCGTAGGTGCGGTCCGGGTCGTCCGCGATGTCGAAGTACTTGCTCGTGCGTAGGTCGATCTGGCCGTGCCACCCGTTGACCACGCAATAGGTCGACCATCGCACCAGCGCGGTCATCGCCCAGGGGAAGTAGTAGTGCAGGCTCGTCAGCGCGACGTCCGGGCAGGCATTCGCGTAGTCGATCGGATAGACCTCGTTGCCGGCGACGAGCATCTCAGCCGAGTTGAACTCCCAGCAGAAGAAGGCGTTGACGATCCGGCTGATCGCGGCGCACTCGGCGCCGGCCTGCGGGGAGAGGAAGTCGTGGGAGACGGCATACCGATCGTGCATCGGCTTCTCGGGGCGGAAGTCCATGACCATCGTCTCGGCCCCGATCGTCAGGGCCCGCGCGAACTTCTCATAGTCCACCGTCGCCTGCAGATGCATGAGCATCTGGCCGGACTCGTCGTAGGCGCGGTGCAGGTCATCGCGGTTCTCGACCCGGGAGACGCCACGCCAGCCCCCACC
>JAUNUZ010000102.1 GCA_030537915.1 Micrococcales bacterium | reverse complement strand
CGTACGCGTGGAGCTGGTCATTGACTGCCAGCTTGGCCGGTTTTGGACGCGCAGTGGCTCGCTGCGCCTTCCACTGGGCCGTGCTGGCCCGGTATACCAGCGTCCCGCTGCGCGTCGCGGCGTTACGTCGCAGCTCACGCGAGATCGTCGACGGGGCACGACCGGTCCGGCGGGCGATCTCACGGACCCCGTGATCCTGCGCCTTCAGTAAGGCGATCTCCTCACGCTCGGCAAACGACAGGTATCGTCCGGTGACCGGCTTCTTGGGCACGTTGCGCATTCCGCCACATTGGCGAAACCAGCGCGCACCCACCGCAGGCGACACGCCCGCGGCAGCCGCCGCGTCTTCGCTCGAGGCGCCCTTGGCGACACGATCCCAAAACACCGTCAGGACCTCCCGATGCGCCGCACCCGGCCGCCCCGGAGAACGCACCGAAGGGCGTCCGGTAACCGCCGCCGCCCAGCCCACATGTCGTCCCATCTCGTCCACCTCCGTGATCAAGGTGTTGCGACGACCGCTTGAATCCGCCTGATCCACGTCGGTCAGGTCAGACCCGATGACGTCGTGTACGTCTCCGGCGCGGCGGGTGGTGTCGGGAGCTGCGCCGTACAGTTCGCCAAGGCCCGGGGAGCGCGGGTCATCGGCGTCGCAGGCTCCCCGGCCAAGGTCGCGCTGCTCACGGACGTGCTCGGCGCTGACCGAGCCATCAACCGCCACGATGGGGCGGCCGTCGATCTGTTGCGAGACGCCGCACCCGAGGGCATCGACCTGTACTACGACAACGTCGGCGGGGAACAGCTCGAAGCGGCCCTCGAGGTGTTGAATTTCGGCGGCCGGGTGGTGATCTGCGGCGCGGTGGCAGACGGAGCCAATTCCGGTGCCCCCGCTAACTATCGAAGGCTCATCTACCAAGAGCTCACCATGCGTGGCTTCACTGTCACGGCGCACGAGGATCTGCGCGATCAGTTCGAATCCGAGGTGGGCGGCTGGCTGCGCTCTGGCAGGGTGCGCAGTCTGCACACCGTCTTCGACGGTATCGATCGGGTCCCCGAGGCCTTCGAGTCGCTGCTGACCGGCGGCAGCTGCGGACGGGTGATCGTCTCGGTGCGCTCGCCCTAGGTAGATCGGTGACATGACGCGGTCGAGTTCACAGTCAGCGTGTAGGCGCCTGTCAGCTCGGCCAGCAGCGGCCCGTTCGCCGACGCAAGCCGGCGGATCCCTCAGCGGCAGCCACCTTGAGCCGAAGAGCAGGGGAGTAACGTCCCCGAGCTCAAGGGATCCGGATCGCCATGCAGACCCTCCCCCTGGCGCTAGCACTCGCGACTGTCGCGGGGCTGCTCCTGCCAACCGCCTCACTCGCAGCGCCCGCTGTCGTGGGCACGCCAGGACCTGCGGGGACGACGCACGTGCTGCCCGTGCCGCCAGAGCCCGATGTCGAACCTTTCGTCCCGGTCGTGCCGATCGAACCGCTCTCGCCGGCCCGTCGCGGAGCCGCGAAGCCGCCGGCGCCCAACACGCTGCCCGGCGCAATGCCAGGGACGACGAGTCGGAGCCACACGTGCACGCCCAGCGCGGCTGATCCGGTCGTTGATGGTGCACGCATCGCGGTCACCCTGCCGCCGGCCAAGGCCTTCACCCTCGGAACGCTCGGCCAGGCGTTCTGGGGCAGCCCCATCCACCGCGATCCCACGTGGCAACTCAACCTCTACAGCTTTCGGTGGATCGCGCCGCTGGTGCGCCGAGCCGTCGAGGACAACCAGAACGTCGCCAAGGACGCCCTCCTGGGGGAGATCGTCACCTTCTACCGCGTCAACCCGGACTCCGGTCGCGGGGTGCGCGGCTGGGACGAAGGTTCCTCGCTGCGTCGCCTCGAGACCCTCAACTGTCTCTATGCCATGACTCAGGACGCTCGACTCGTCAAACCCATGGAGCGCGAGGTCGCCGTGCAATTCGGTCCCCGCTACTACGGGCCCCCGCGCTATGAGGTCCACAATCACGGGCTCATGGCCAACCTGCGTGTCGTCGAGGCAGGTCAGCTGCTCAATCGCCGGACGTGGATGACCTCGGCGCGGGCGCGCATCCGCGCCGAGGCCGGGATGGCCTTCACCGCGCGGGGCACCTCGTGGGAGCAGTCGGCCGCGTATCAGGGCATCAACCGAGACCTGTGGGCGGCGGCCGCGAACACCCTGCAGGCGCTCGACCCGAACGATCCGGTGGTGGCCACCATCCGCGCCACGGTCGCGCGGGCCGCGAACGTCGCGCAGTGGGTGACCGAGCCAGACGGTGGCGTCGTGCAGATCGGCGACTCCAAGATCAGTGGCGGCTCGCCCGCACCCCAGCGGACCGATCGCGGGGTTTTCCGGGACGACCAGGCCGGCCTCGTCGTGGGGCGGTGGTCGTGGAAGGACCCGGCGACCACGTACTACTCGCTGCGTTATGGCCCGCCTCGACGGGCCCACGGGCATCCTGACCAGGGCCAGGTCACGTGGTCCGCCGCGGGCTCACGGATTCTGGTCGGGTCCGGCTTCCACAGCTACGACCCGTCGAGTCCCTACGCCAAGTACTCCCGCACGCCAACTTCGGCAAATGTCGCGATCCCGGCGGGGCGCCCGCTGCGGGCCGCCTCGATGAGGCTGCACAGCTCCAAGGTGCGGAGCGGACTGCATGCCTGGGTCGTGACCGACAGCGTCTTCGGTCGGTCGCACTCCCGCGGCGTGACCGTCAACCACGCCCAGCGCACCCTCACGGTGCGGGACGCCTTCCGGGGGAGCGGAGCTGCCGACCAGGTGTGGCACCTGGACCCGCAGTGGAAGCTCGTGTCCACGTCCAAGAACGGCCGGGTCCTGCGTTTCAAGCGAGCCGACCGTAGGACGCTGGAGATCACGACGACAGCGAAACTCGCCTCGGCGCTACGCGGGTCGACCCGGCCCGTCGCGGGCTGGAACTTCCCCGCGCCCGGACAGCGGGTGCCCAACTGGGAGCTGCGCATTCGGTGGTCCAAGGGAACCGCGACGACGACCTTCAAGGTGCGCTGAGCGCACGGCGCCGATCCCCGAAACCATCTCTGCGCTCGTCAGCGACCCGGAGTCCCGTCGTAATCGGGGCTATTTCGGCCGGGTCGGCAGCCCGATCAGGTTGCCTCAGGGCTGCTGCACGAGCCCGAAGAAACGGCGGATCGACGCAGACCACTGTGTCGCCATGAGGGGCAGGCCGTTGTGCACCTCTGCCCGCAGACGGTCGAGGTCGTGCACCCCCGCGGGGCTCGTGCCCTCGGACTCGATCCACGTGTCGACGACCTCGAGCGTCGCCTCCGGGTGGCATTGCACGCCCCACGCGCGGGGTCCGAAGCGCACCGTCTGCGGGTGGCCCTGTACATCCGTCGTCAAGGTCGTGGCGCCCGTAGGCAGCTCGGTGACGACATCGTTGTTCCATTGCAGCGTCTGGCTGCCGACCGGGAGGGCCGAGAACACCAAGTCCTCGAATACCTCCGGGGTAGGCAGGACGTGGACCATCCCGCGTGCCGGCCCCTCTGGTCGTAGCGCCACCACCCCACCGAGCGCCACCGCGGCGAGCTGATGCCCCAGGCAGACACCAAGGAAGGGCTGCTCGCGTTCGATCGCCTCGGCGATGAGCCGTTTCGTGGCCCCGAGCCAGGGGTAGCGCGCGTCGTCGTAGGAGCCCATGTGGCCCCCGAGCACGATGAGACCATGGTGCGCCGCGGCGGACCCAGGTAGCGCTTCGCCGAGGTAGGGGCGCACGACGTCGAGCACGACGTCCTCCGCGCATGCCCACGCTTCCAAGCGAGCCGGGGGTGCCTCGTCATCGGGTTGGATGGTCAGCGCGATGGTGGGCACCCACCGAAACTACCGACTGCGCCACGCCTCAGCCACTCGACATGTCACCCGTATCTTCGAGGAGTCGAATTGATCTGGCTGCGTGTCGAACTCAAGCACGCCGCTTGGCGAGGTATCGATCGAGCCGGAACATCGCTTCTTCGAGGACATCGACGTGCGGGAGCGTGACGATCCGGAAGTGGTCCGGCGTCGGCCAGTTGAGGCCGGTGCCCTGGACGACGAGTAGCTTCTCCTCCCGGAGGAGGTCGAGGACGAACTGCTCGTCGTCCTCGATCCGGTACGTCTGGGGGTCGAGCCGCGCGAACGCGTAGAAGGCGCCTTTCGGCGTGGTCGTCGAGACCCCGGGGATGTCGTTGAGCAGCTTGACCGCGAGGTCGCGCTGGGCGAAGAGGCGGCCGCCGGGCATCACGAGTTCGTCGATGCTCTGACGACCACCCAGAGCGGTCGCGATGACGTGCTGCGCCGGGTGGTTGGCGCATAGGCGCATGTTCGCAAGCATCGCGATGCCGTCAAGGTAGTCGAGGGCGTGCAGCTTTGGACCCGAGACAACGAGCCAGGCGCTGCGCAGGCCGGCGCACCGGTAGTTCTTCGACAGGCCGTTGTACGTCAGGCACAGTAGGTCGGGAGCAAAGCTCGCCAGCGGGTGATGGACCGCGCCGTCGTAGAGGACCTTGTCGTAGATCTCGTCCGCGAGCAGGATCAACCCGTGCTCGCGCGCTAGGTCCACGATCTGTTGCAGGACGTGCGGCCCATAGACGGCACCGGTCGGATTGTTCGGGTTGATGACGACGATCGCCCGCGTGCAGGACGTGATCTTGGCGCGGATGTCCTCGATGTCGGGCTCCCAGTCCGCGTCCTCCGCGCAGCGATAGTGCACGGGCCGACCGCCGGACAGGGCCACCGACGCCGTCCACAAGGGGTAGTCGGGGGCGGGGATGAGCACCTCGTCGCCATTGTTGAGGAGCGCCTGCATCGTCATCGTGATGAGCTCGCTCACCCCGTTGCCGAGCCACACGTATTCGACGTCGAGTCCGCCGACCCCGCGCTCCTCGTAGTGTTGGACGACGGCGCGCCGCGCCGAGATCAGCCCTTTGCTGTCCGAGTAGCCGGTCGCTTCGCTGAGGTTCGCCTTGTAGTCGACGAGGATCTCGTCCGGCGCCTCGAATCCGAAGGGGGCCGGATTGCCGATGTTGAGCTTGATGATCCGGTGGCCCTCGTCCTCCATGCGCTTGGCCTCGGCCGGCACCGGTCCGCGGATCGCATAGTGGACGTCGGCGAGCTTGCGGGACTGGGTGATCGGGCGCATAGCTCAATGATCACATTCGCCGCCCCGTCGTTCACCGACGTTTCGCCGCAGGGCCGGTACGCGGTCTGCGCTACCCTCCCGACGATGCTATCGGAAATCTTCTCTTGTTGGCCCGACCTGCGTCGATAAGGAATCCAGCGGGCGGCGGAGGAGGGGCCGCCGCCCGCTGCCAGCGCCCGACCCGAGGTCCTGGACCGAGTCCGCGCAGCGTCGGCCTATTGGGTGATGTAGCTCTCGAGATGGTCGCGCTCGGCTTGGAGCTGATCCATCCGGAACTTCACGACGTCACCAATGCTGACGATCGAGTAAAGGTCCTCGCCCTGCAGCACCGGCAGGTGTCGGATGCGGTGCTCGGTCATGAGGGCAGCAACCTGAGGGATCCGCGTCTCGGCGGTGCAGGTGCGAACCTCTGTCGTCATCACCTCACTCACCGGAGCGTCCAGGACGCTCGCGCCCCGGTCGTGCAGTCGGCGCACGATGTCGCGCTCGCTGACGATCCCCTCGACCTTGCGCCCGTCGGGGCTGACGACGACCGCCCCGATTCGATGCTCGGCGAGAACCGCGAGCAGATGAGTGACGGTGTCGGTGGGCGCCACGGTGATCACCTGCGTGGTGCCCCGGCTGCGCATGACGTCGGCGATCTTCATGGCGCAACGTTAGTCAATTTCGAGGCGGTTGCGCAGTCCTCCGAGCGTTTCGCTGTCGAATGCAGTTCCTGCGGTGGGTTATCTACCAGCAGACTGGGGCGATGAGCAGCCCGCCGACACCCCGGCTGGTCGACGTCGTCGGCGTCGCCATCGTCGATGATCTCCTCCGACCGACGCGGCTGTTGGCGGCCCGACGGACCGAGCCCCCCGCCCTTGCGGGGCAGTGGGAGCTGCCCGGCGGCAAGGTCGAACCGGGGGAGACTTGGCAGGAGGCCGCGCACCGGGAGATCGACGAGGAGCTCGACGTGCGCATCCGGCTCGGGTCGTTCGTGACCGGTCCACTCCCGGATGGCAGGTGGCAGTTGTCGCCGCGCCACGTGATCGCCGTGTGGCTGGCGCAGGTCGTCCACGGCGAGCCCGCACCACGCGAGGAACACGACGAGCTGCGGTGGTTATCGCCTGATCGTCTCGGTGATGTCGACTGGCTGGTCGGGGACCGACCGATCATCGAGGCCATCGCCACGTCCTGGTGACTCCTGCCGCATTCCGCTGAGTCAAGGGGACGCCCGCCGGGGTGAGAGGATTCCCATCATGCCCGCGCAGACCCCGAACGCAGCCAACGCGACGCGTGGTGACATCCGCAATGTCGCTATCGTCGCCCACGTCGACCACGGCAAGACCACCCTCGTCGACAAGATGCTCTGGCAGGGCGGAGCCTTCGGCGAGCACCAGCATGTCAACGAACGCGCGATGGACTCCGGCGACCTCGAGCGCGAGAAGGGCATCACGATCCTCGCCAAGAATACGGCGATCCACTACAACGGCCCCTCGGCCCGTGCGGCGGGATTCGAGGCGGGCGTCACGATCAACATCATCGACACCCCGGGTCACGCTGACTTCGGCGGCGAGGTGGAGCGTGGCCTGAGCATGGTCGACGGCGTCGTCCTTCTCGTCGACGCCTCCGAGGGGCCACTGCCGCAGACCCGCTTCGTGCTGCGCAAGGCGCTGACCGCCAAGATGCCGGTCGTCCTGTGTATCAACAAGGTCGATCGCCCCGACAGCAGGATCTCCGAGGTCGTCGACGAGGTCTATGAGCTCTTCATGGACCTGCTCGACGATGCCGCCACAGCCGGCGACCAACTCGAATTCCCCATTGTCTACGCGTCCGCCAAGAGCGGCGTCGCCTCGATGGTGGCACCGGCCGACGGGACGCTGCCCGACAGCCCCGATCTCGAGCCGCTCTTCAGGACGATCATGGGGACGATCCCGGCTCCGACCTACACCGAGGGCGCGCCGCTGCAGGCCCATGTCACCAACCTCGACTCGAGCAACTTCCTCGGGAGACTCGCGCTCTTGCGTGTCTTCAATGGCGAGATTCGTAAGGGCCAGCAGGTCATGTGGTGTCGTCACGACGGCAGTCGCAAGCCGGTGAAGATCACTGAGCTGCTCGTCACCGAGGGCCTCGAGCGTAAGCCCGCGGAGAAGGCCGGCCCCGGTGACATCATCGCCATCGCGGGCATCTCCGACATCACCATCGGTGAGACCCTCACGGATTTGGAGAACCCTCAACCGCTGCCCCTCATCACGGTCGACGAGCCCGCGATCTCGATGACGATCGGGACGAACACCTCGCCGCTCGTCGGCCGCGTGCGCGGCGCGAAGGTGACGGCCCGCCTCGTCAAGGAGCGCCTCGAGCGCGAGCTCATCGGGAACGTCTCGCTGCGCGTCCTGCCCACCGAGCGTCCCGACACCTGGGAGGTGCAGGGCCGCGGCGAGCTGGCCCTGGCCATTCTCGTCGAGCAGATGC
>JAUNUZ010000101.1:6613-7615 GCA_030537915.1 Micrococcales bacterium | reverse complement strand
CGGGTCGGGGTCCTCAGCCCAGGCCGAGCGCCGCGACGACGCGCGTGAAGGCGCCGGTGAGACGGTAGTCGACGGCCAGCCTCGACATCGCCACGGCGTCCGCGACCTGGGTCGGGAGATCGACGGACACCTGCGGCAAGTCGATGTCACGCACGACCCGAACGACGCGGGGGGCAGCCGCAAGGTAGCCACCCGCCTCGAGGAGCCGGGTCCGCTGGGCGCCCTTGATGCCAGGGTCCCCGGCAGTCAGCGCGGACTCGATGCCGGCGAGGTCACCGTAGCGGGACAGCAGCGACGCCGCGCTCTTGGGACCCACGCCGCGCACGCCAGGGAGGCCGTCGCTGGGGTCGCCGCGCAGGACGGCAAAGTCGGCGTAGGCACCGCCGCCCGCCACGTCATATGTCGTCTTCAGATAGGCCTCGTCGACGACATCGGGCTCGCGAACGCCACCGCGCGCGGTGTAGAGGACCTGGACCCCGGCGGCGTCGTCGACCAACTGGAAGAGGTCGCGATCGCCGGTGACGATGTCCACCGCGCGCCCGGCGGCAACGAGCCGGGTTGCCAACGTCCCGATGACGTCATCGGCCTCGTAGCCGGCCGCGCCGACCCGTGGGATGCCCAGCGCCGCGAGGGACTCGACGATGAGCGGCACCTGCGAGGCGAGGTCCTCGGGGGTGTCCTCGGCGAAGGTGGACTCGGCCGCGAGCCGATGCGTCTTGTACGTGCCGATGGCCTCCACCCGAAAGGCCGGTCGCCAGTCGTCGTCCCAGCAGGCCACAAGCCCATCGGGACGATGAGCCGAGACGAGAGTGGCGATCATGTCCAGGAAGCCGCGGACGGCGTTGTTCGGTGGCGTACTCGGGTCCTCGCGCCGGTCCGGGACCCCGTAGAAGGCGCGGTAGTACAGCGACGCCGCATCGAGCAGCAGCACCTGCCCGCTCACGCCCGGCCTCCGGCGGCGTCGCCGCGTTCGGAGGGTGCATCGGCCTTGGTACCGGGCCC
>JAUNUZ010000101.1:0-6583 GCA_030537915.1 Micrococcales bacterium | reverse complement strand
GCGTCGGCGAGCACATAGGCGGTCCGCTCGCAGCGCCGACCGTCGTAGTAGCGGTCCAGGACGTGGGAGAACACACGGATCCGCGGGTCTGCGGCCGCGAAGAGCGTCATGCTCGACTGCAACTTGAGGGCGTCGACCCCACCGAACATCGCCTGCGCATCGGGCTCGGGGGAGTCAGCAACGACGGCCGCTGCCGCGCGCAGGCGCGGGCCGAGGACCGGATCGCGAAGGTAGTCTCGCGCGTGCTCGAGATCGGTGATCGCGTAGCGGACGGACGTTGCGGATCGGCCCAGCCCGGCGAGTTGGGGGAAGATGAACCACATCCAGTGCGAGCACTTTCGGCCCCGCTTGAGCTCGGCCAGGGCCTGAGCGTAGGTGCCCCCGGAGTCCTGCGCGGTCAGGAAATGTGCGAGGCGATCCTCAGGTGGGCTGTCTTGGAGTGGGAACGAGCGGTCGGAGTCGGTCATC
This sequence comes from Micrococcales bacterium, assembly GCA_030537915.1. Taxonomy (GTDB): domain Bacteria; phylum Actinomycetota; class Actinomycetes; order Actinomycetales; family Dermatophilaceae; genus Kineosphaera. The sequence goes on along the minus strand of JAUNUZ010000101.1, from coordinate 6,115 downwards.
GAACTCTCCTTCGGGCGGATTCCCCAACGGTAGGCCGAGGGCGCTGGTCCGATCGAGATCCGGGGGTGATCAGCTGTCGTGAGCCCAACGAGTGCCTGCCTAGGGGTAGCTGCCCTCGTCCGGCGTTCCCGCCCGCTTTTTCCCAGCTCCCCCAGGTAACGGGGCGGCTTGTCGACACCGACACGCCGCGACGTGGACGAAGTGAACAGATCGAGCGCCACACCGGGCCGGGACGTGACCTGCATGAATCACCCAGAACCGCAGGTCGCGCCCAGGTTGACACGAGGTGACAGCGAGTTAGGTTGGACCAGTCGTCGCCGGCGTCACCAGGTCGGCGGTGACTCTGGGGGCCCTCCCACCCAGGCTTGTGCTTCCGGTACTACTCCGGTGCTCGGCTTGGGCCAGCAGGCTCCCAGGGTCACCGAAGCCCGTCGTGTGGCGACCCCACCAGGTCCGTTCGCCTAGTAGAAAACAGGCTCCGCCAGGCACGCCTGGTGGCGTGGAGTCTGGTCCCAACGGCGCACGGACCTGGTGCACTCTCTGGGGGTGTCCACCGCGTCGTGAATCCTGGGCGAGTGGGATCACCTGGATGCCCTAGCCTGTCGTAGTGCTCTGCCGTGTCGGCTGTGCCATAGTCGCCGGCCTCGCTCTTTGGACCGCCTTCCCCGCGCTGGGCTGGTGGCCCGGCGCCGTCGTCGGCGTGACGCTCCTGTCGCTCAGCACCGTCGGTGCTCGCCCCCGCACGGGCTTCCTGCTGGGCCTACTCGCGGGCTGGGCCTACTTCGTCCCGTTGCTGTCGTGGTCCGGGGTCTACGTGGGCAAGCTCCCGTGGTTCTCGCTCGCGACCCTGGAGGCGCTCTACATCGCCCTCCTGGGCCTGGTGTCAGCGCTCCTGCAGAGCGCTCGCGTCGTGCGTGGCCGGCAGGCTCCCGCACGCGTGCGCCCCGTCGCGCTCGCGCTCGCCTGGGTGGCCTGCGAACTGGCTCGCGGTCACACGCCGTTCGGCGGTTTCCCCTGGGGGCGGCTCGCGTTCAGCCAGGCCGATAGCCCGTTCGCGCGACTGGCCGCGCTCGGCGGCGCACCCGCAGTGACCTTCGGCGTCGCCCTCAGCGGCGGCTTCCTCGCGCTCGCGATCCATCGCGTTCTCTGGCGGGGACGACGCGTGCGCGGGTTGTCCAGGGGCATCGGGCCCCTTCTCGGCGCCCTCGTGGTCGCGCTCGCAGGCCTGCTTGTCCCGCTACCTACAGGTGTCGGCGACGGCACCCCGACGGCCCGTATCGTCGCCATCCAGGGGAACGTGCCCAAGGCGGGCCTCGACTTCAACGCCCAGCGCCGCGCGGTTCTCGACAATCACGCGCGGATCACCGTAAGGGCCGCGCAGGACATCGCCCGCACCAAGGCGCCCCGGCCCGACCTCGTCATCTGGCCGGAGAACGCCTCGGATATCGACCCGCTGCTCAACGCGGACGCGGCGGCCGTCATCCGCGCCGCAGTCTCCACGATCGGCGCGCCGACGATCGTCGGCGCGGTGCTGTCCGGACCGGGTCAATTCGTGTCGAACACGAGCCTGCTCTACCTGCCCGACGGCGCCATCGCAGACCGGTACAGCAAGTTGCGGCCCGTGCCCTTCGCCGAGTACATCCCCTACCGCTCGTTCTTCCGCCTCCTCTCCGACAAGGTGGATCTCGTCACCCGCGACTTCGCGCCCGGCGACAAGGTCGGCCTCTTCCGCGTGCCGAGGGCCGGGGGAGGGACGGTGGCTATCGGCCTCAACATCTGCTTCGAGGTGGCCGTGGACGACGTGGTGCGCGCCAGCGTTCAGCAGGGCGCGAATCTCATCTCGATCCAGACGAACAACGCGACCTTCGGCTTCACCGATGAGTCCGTGCAGCAGCTCGCGATCAGCAGGATCCGGGCGATCGAGCATGGACGCTCGGTCGTGCACATCTCCAATGTCGGCGTCTCGGCGCTCATCACCCCGGATGGAACGACGCACGAGTCGACGTCGTTGTTCACCTCTGCGGTCCTGGCCGCAGACCTGCCACTGCGCACCAGCCTGACGCCCGCGACCCGGGTCGGGCCGTGGCCCGAATGGCTCGCCTCGGCGGGCCTGCTCGTGCTCCTCGTGAGCCAGCTGCGGGCTAGGGGGAGCGTAGCCGGGGGGCGTCGCGGGTCGGGGTCACCGCGGGACCCGAGCCCGGGCGCAGCCGATCCGACCAACCCAACCGGTTCCGTCGACGTAGCCGGATCGAGCGCAGGGGTAGCGAAGCGGACCCCGATCACCGAAGGAGCGTGATGACTTCTGATCTCGCCGCGCTCGAGCGCGTCGTCGTCCTCGTCCCCACCTACAACGAGGCCGAGAGCCTGCCGGAGCTGATCACGCACCTTCGCCAGGTCGTGCCGGGCGTCGACGTGTGCATCATCGACGACAACTCGCCGGACGGCACGGGAGCGATCGCCGATCGGCTCGCCGCCGACGATCCCGCGGTCCACGTCATCCACCGCGACGCCAAGCAGGGCCTGGGCGCAGCGTATCTCGAGGGATTCGCCTGGGCCCGGCGATCGGGCTACGACGCCCTTGTGGAGATGGACGCAGACGGCTCGCACCGCCCCGAGGACCTGCCTCGCCTCCTGCAGGCCGCGGCGGACGCGGACGTCGTCATCGGTTCGCGTTGGGTCCCGGGGGGGCAGGTCGTGAACTGGCCCGAGCGTCGCAAGGCTCTCTCCCTCGGTGCCAACGCCTACACCCGGGTGCTTCTCGGGATGCCGGTACGGGACGCGACCGCCGGCTTCCGGCTCTATCGTGCCGAGGCCCTCGCGACCCTCGTCCTGGACGACGTCGCGTCCCAGGGGTACTGCTTCCAGGTCGACCTCACCTGGCGCGCGATTCGCGCCGGGCTGCGCGTCGTCGAGGTCCCGATCACCTTCGTCGAGCGCCGCCACGGCACCTCGAAGATGAGCGGCGGCGTCGTCCGTGAGTCCATGCGACGGGTGGCATGGTGGGGCGCGGGCTATCGTGCGTCTCAGGCCTGGCACGCCGTCCAGCACCTGCTCCACCGTAGGGGAGAGTCATGACCAAGAAACGCCGCCCGATCGTCTTCACGGTGCTCGTCATCGCCCTACTCGTCGTGCCGCTGTTAGAGATCCTCGCGATCGTTCAGGTGGGGCGCGTCATCGGCGGCTGGCCCACGATCGGTCTCCTGCTGCTGCTGTCGGCGATCGGGGCCTGGCTCGTCCGGCGCGAGGGGTCGCGCACCTGGGACGCTCTGCGCGAGGCGCTCGCGACGGGGAGGATGCCGGCGACCCAGCTCGTCGATGCCGCCCTCGTACTCGTCGGTGGCGTGCTCTTGCTGGCCCCTGGCTTCCTCAGCGACCTGCTGGGCTTCTTCTTCATCCTGCCCATGACGCGCCCGATCACGGCGCGATGGCTGCAGGCGGCCGTCGAACGGCAGCTGCTCGGCAGAGCCGGCATCGTGCGCGGCACCGCCCGCTGACCCGAGCAGGAACCTCGGAGGGCGCGTCGCCTTACGACGCACACACGCCAACGGTGGCTCTCCCCCGGCTAGGGGAGAGCCACCGTCAACCGCAGTGTTCGGCTCAGGCGGTGCGCTTGGCCTGTCCGCGCGAGACGCGCAACAGGTCGATGCGCTCAGCCAGGAGCTCCTCGAGCTCGCCGACCGACCGACGCTCCAGGAGCATGTCCCAGTGCGTGCGAGCCGCCTTGACGGGCTTGCGGACGACCTCCGGGCCGTCGATGAGCTTGGCTTCCTGCCCGCAGCGGCACTCCCACACCGGCGGCACGTCAGCCTCCACCGAGAAGGGCAGTTCGCTGACATGCTGGTTCGAGCACACGTACCGGGTGATCCGGCGCTCGGAGAGCACGACGTTCTCGTCACTTTCCATGCTCAGGGCGCTGAGGTTGGTGCCACGAAGCGACCGCTCGGCCATGATCTTCCTCCATCTGCGTTCCGTCTCGATCGTCTCGATCTCGACCGGGTTCCGTTGTCGGTAAACGCTTGTTCTGTTGTTTGTGTTCCGCTGTGGTTATGCTGATCTGTTGAAGCCAGGCGAAATGGCGTGCCTGGTTGGTGCTTCCCCCGGTCGAACTGCTTGTCCGGCGGCGGTGCTGGGCACCACCGTGCTGCTCTGTCCGCAGCAGCGAACTCTTCACTGCGGGCCCCCCGGCTACCTACGATCGAGCCCTGTCTGGTCGGTCTACTGGGAGAACTCCCAATGCCACGGCTCCGGCTTCGATCCTCCAGGCTGAGCCCACGCGGGGTGGTAGAAGCCGAAGAGGGGTGCGTGCGAGCGCATCCATTGATGCTGGGTCGTGCCGAAGTTCTCGATGCCGCCGCACAGGTCCGTGGCCAGGCCCAGGCCATGGTTGGATGTCCCGGGCTTGGCGGCCAAGACGGGCTTGCGCGCCTTGACGTCGACCTGCGCGGCGTAGCTGCGGTAGGTGTCCGTGATGCACAGCGGTGAGCCGAGATCCTTCTCGTAGGCGGCGGCCAGGGCGTTGAGCGCCCGCGCCGCGGCGGGGCGCATCATGTGCCCTGGGCGACCGGCGACCGGGCACAGCGCCGTTCCAGGAAACATTCCGTTGGGATAGTCACCGGCGGCCTGGGTGCACAGCGGCGTCGTCGTGATGGAACTCAATGCCAGCTGGTCGACGCCCAGGCCCAGACCCCCCGCGTCGACGCCGAGCTTGCTGAGCTCAGCGCTCTTGCTCTTTGCGACGACCTGGAGCGCGGTCAGGGCCTGCTGCTGCTGGGCGACGGTCTCCTGGACGGTCTTCGCGGCGGCCTGCGCCTTCGCCGTGGCTGCCTCGCGCTCGCGCCGCGCGGCGATCGCCGCGGCCGCGGTCTCGCGCTGGGCCTGGGCCAGGCTCGTGTAGTGCTTGCCGTCTGCGGCACGGGCCGTGGCCAGGTAGTCGACGAGCGGCGCCTGGCGGGTCCCTTCGTCGTCCTCGGCGAGACCCACGACGGCGGCGACGTCGCGCAACGAGCCCGACCCGTTGACGTAGGCGTCGTAGGCCATATTGGACAGGTCGCGGCGGGCGGCCGCAGCCTGAGCGGTGAGCTGCTTGAGCCTGGCGAGCTGAGTGCGTTCGCGTTGGCGGGCAGCTCCCTGTGCGGCTTTGGCCGTGGCGACGGAATCCATGGCGGCGCTGGAGCGGGCCGCCAGCTGTGTGAGTTCGGCGCTCGCTGCTGCGACCTCCTTGTTGGCCGCAGTGAGCTGGCGTTTCAACGTGGCGGCCTGGGCGACCTGGGCCTTGACCTGCTCCGGCGTCAGCGGGGCGCGCTCGGTCGGCGGCGCCGGATCGGCTGCGGTCGTGCTGCCGGCAGTCGCGGTGTCTGCAGTCGCGGCCTCAGCCGGGGTGGCCCAGGCGGCGCCGAGCGGCGTGCTCAGGGCCACGACGAGGGCTAGCAAGGCGCCTCGCGGCGAACGCCCTCGACGCACGCTCATACTCGTCCTACTTTCGCCGGCCCCGAACTGTGGATGATCCGGCACTGCGATCCGTCACCCGTCCCCAGGATGCGATCGACGCCTTCCCCCACGGGGCCATCGACAGGTCACGGATCGACCGCGCCGATCTTAGGCTACCGATCCGTAGTCCGCCCTCCAACTCGGACAGGTGTTCAAATAATTCCCCTGTGGGCCGGTCAAATTGCCCCCACCAGCGGCCTCTTGTCCACGCGTGTCGATCCGAGTGATGCCTCTCACGTTCGGCGCGTCCTGCCGGGTCTGACGGTGCCGACCGGCGGGTGCTGAGGACCGGCACCTCCTGTTTGGGCTAGCACAGGGATGGGTACCGTAGAAGCGCCCCAACAGATCGACGATGAGGAGATGCCCATGGGTATCGCAGACAAGATCGGGAACGCTGCCGAGGACATGGCCGGCAAGGCCAAGGAAGCCGCAGGCAAGGCCAGCGACAACGAGCGCCTCGAAGCTGAGGGGCAGACCGATCAGTCCAAGGCAGACGTCAAGCAGGCCGGCGAGAACGTCAAGGACGCCTTCAAGGGCTGACGACTCGCATCATCACGAGCTTCGCGGGCCCCGACCCGGCTGGATCCGGGCCCGCGGCGTGTGCTCCGGCCCCTGCCGCACCCGCAGT
>JAUNUZ010000100.1 GCA_030537915.1 Micrococcales bacterium | reverse complement strand
GGTCTTCTTCGAGGCATTGAGGTGCTTGACGTAGTCGACCAGGCCGCCGTCGTAGCGGTAGGTGGCCGTGCGCGCCTTGGCATGCCCGCGCGCGTCGGTGCGCACGCCACCTACCCGCGCTTCCTCGGCGGCCGCGGCGTCGTCCTGCGCCCCGCTCGCCGGCTGCTCGAAGTCCTGCCCGTCAGCGGCGTCGGGGGAGTCTTCATCCTCTCCGAAGACGTCCTCGGCGACCGCGACGGCCTCCTCACGCTCGTCGGTGAGCGCGATCGTCAGCCCCTTGTTGAGGAAGGCCGTCTGCTGGAAGCGCGCGCGGATCGTCTCGAACTTGTAGTCGACCGAATCGAAGATCTCGGGGTTGGCCCAAAAGGTGATCGTCGTGCCGTGTTCTTCGCTCGGCTCCATCCGGGCCAGGGGCGCGACGGGGACGCCGTGGTGAAACGACATCCGGAAGACGTGGCCCTTCTGGCGCACCTCGGCGTCCAGGCGGCTGGACAGGGCGTTGACGACGGATGATCCGACGCCGTGCAGACCGCCGGACACCTTGTATCCGCCGCCGCCGAACTTGCCGCCGGCGTGCAACTGAGTCAGGACGAGCTCGACTGCAGAGACGCCTTCGGTCGCGTGCATGTCTGTTGGGATCCCGCGACCGTTGTCTCGGACGCGGACTCCACCGTCGGCCAGGATCGTGACGTCGACGCGGTCCGCCTCACCCGCGAGCGCCTCGTCCACGGCGTTGTCCACGATCTCCCAGACCAGGTGGTGCAGCCCGCGCTCACTGGTCGATCCGATGTACATGCCGGGGCGCTTGCGAACAGCGTCCAGACCCTCAAGGACGGTGATGGCGCTCGCGTCGTAGAGGGGCTGGTCCACGGCGGCAGCCGGGGTCGGGGTCGCGGGTGCCCCGGCGGAGGCTGCCGTCGGCCCCGGCGAGGGCAGGGGTGCGTCCTCATCGTGCTCGCGTGCTGGCATATCGGACGTGTCGGACGTGTCGGACACGGTGCTCCTCGAAGTCGTCACTGTCGTCGGCAGGTGGTCCCACATGCGCTCGGCAAACAGTGGCCGACGGCGGTGCGTGACCCAGATCCCAGGCCCGACCAGATGTGCGGGTTGATACGCAGATAGGAGCCTCAGTCTACCCTCTGTCGGGCCCGCAATCGCCACCCTGAGGCCCGGAAACGCTGATGTAAGCGCAGTAATGGGGCAGTCTCGTGGCCGGGTACACAACCGGAGGCGTTCACGCGGCACAGCGCCGATCAGCCGTACGTGTCCCGGGGCCCCGGCCCGGCGGCCCGACGCGGGCCCCTGCGCCAAGAGGGAGAGCTCGGTCCCACGATGCGCAGGGAGGTCACCACCCCTGGCCCGGCCTCGGCCTCCAGCCGGGCGAGCAGGGTCGAGACCATGTGCCGCAGTTGGGTCGCCCAGGCCGTGGAGTCGGCCCGGACCAGCAGCTCACCGTCGGTGAAGGTGATCGGCGCGGAGTGGGCCGCGACGTCCGCTCCGACGATGACGGACCACCGCCCCATCACCGCTCCGGCCGACACATCGACGTTCCAGCCACGGTCCAACAGCAACCGATCGATCTGCTCACCGATGAGCGCGGGGTCCCGCCCGTCCTTCGTGCTCGTCGAATACGCCTGCTCGATGGCGCGGCGCCGCTTGCGACGCGGCGCCGACCCGGGCCGCAACCCCTTCTCGGCGGCCGAGGCGCGGGCGCGGGCCAGCGCGGCGGCCGCGGCCACGTCGGCCTCGCGGGGATCGACCCCCTCAGTCGTCATCGCTGCCTCCTGGTACTGCGCCGGAGGCTCCGGCCCCGACGCTCACCTGGTCTGAAACCTCAGGCGGGGCGGCTTCGGCGTCAGGCCCCACGAAGCCGCGACGGACGCGCAACCGGGAGCCCCGCAGAATCTCGGGAACGTCCTCGCCCACGGCCGCCGTGATGAGGACCTGCTCGCAGTCGACGACATCGGCCGCCAGGCGCTCCCGGCGGCCGGTATCGAGCTCGGCGAAGACATCGTCCAGGACGAGGATCGGGTCGTCGTCGAGGTCCCGGCGCAGCAGGCGAAACGACGCGAGCCTCAGCGCAAGCGCAAACGACCACGATTCGCCGTGTGACGCATAGCCCTTGGCTGGCAGCGGCCCCAGGCTGAGCTGCAGGTCATCGCGATGCAGGCCAACGAGGCCGACGCCACGCTCGATCTCGCTACGGCGCACCTGCGCGAGCCGATCGAGCAGGGCCTGGTGCAGCTGCGGCACCTCCGGGACCTCACCGTCGGCCAGTGCCTGAGCCACCTCCTCGCTCAGACTCGAGCGGTACTTTGCCTGCGCGTCGGCGCTGGAGTCGCTGACCGTGTCATAGGCGGCGCTGAGCAGGGGGCGCAGGTCGCGCAGCAGGCGCAGGCGGGCATAGAGCAGCTGCGATCCGACGGTCGCCAGATGCTCGTCCCACACCTCGAGCGTGTGTAGCGCCGACGACTCCTCGACCTGTGGGTCGACCGCGGACGCCGACCCGGAGCTGCCGCGTGAGCCCCGACCTCCTCGTGCCCGCCGCGCCCCGAGCGGGCGGGCTGCCGATCTCAGCAGGGCGTTGCGCTGGCGCACGATCTTGTCGTAGTCCGAGCGCACTCCCGCCCAGCGGGGTTGTCGGGCGACCAGCAAATCGTCGAGGAAGCGTCGCCGCTGATCGGGATCGCCCTTGACGAGCGCAAGGTCCTCGGGGGCGAAGAGCACGGTCCGCACAGTGCCCAGGACGTCCCGGGGACGGGCGACAGGTGCGCGGCCCAGCCGGGCCTTGTTGGCGCGCCCGGGGGTGATCTGCAGCTCGACCATCGTCTCGCGTCCACCGCGCATCACGGCCCCGCGCACGATTGCCCGATCCGCGCCGAAACGCACGAGCGGCGCATCCTGCGCGACCCGGTGCGAAGCAAGCGTCGCGAGGTAGCCGACGGCTTCGACGAGATTCGTCTTGCCCTCACCGTTACTGCCCAGCAGCGTGGTCACCCCGGGCGCAAATGGCACCTCCGCGCAGGGATAGCTGCGGAAGTCGGCAATGCTCAGATGCCGCAGGTACACGGGCTAGTCACCTTCCAGCGACGGCGATTCGCCGCCGACGACTCCCAACACGGGGTCAGGACGTGGAGCCGCTGCCCGAAGTCGGGCCGCCGTCGCCTCCGATCGAACCGGAGCCCGAGGATGGGCCGGCAGACGCCGCCGAGTCCGACGAGGCAGACGCAGCCTTGGAGTCCTGAGCGTTGCCCGAGGCGACGCCCTTGCCCTTGTCCTGCTTGGGCCGCGCGGCGGCGTTGACGTCCGACTTGTCCTCGAGCATCTGCACCGCGTGCCCGCCGAACTGACCACGCAGCGCCGCGACCGCCTGCATCTGCGGGGAGTTCTCCTGGCGCGAGGTGAAGCGCGCGAAGAGCGACGCCGCGAGCACCGGCATGGGGACCGCGTTGTCGATGCCCTCGATGAGCGTCCACCGGCCCTCGCCGGAGTCCGTCGTGAACTCGCTGACGCCGTCCAGATTCGGGGTCTCCTCCAATGCCTTGACCATCAGATCGAGCAGCCAGGAGCGCACCACCGTGCCGCGGGTCCACGCCTTGAAGGAGCCCACGACGTCCGTGACGATGTCCTTGGCCTCCAGGAGCTCCCAGGCCTCGGCATACGCCTGCATCAGGCCGTACTCGATCCCGTTGTGCACCATCTTCGCGTAGTGCCCGGCTCCGATCCGGCCGGAGTGGGCGAAGCCCTCGTCACGCGGCCCTTCTGGGCGCAATGCATCGAAGATCGGCATCGCCCGCTCGATGTCCTCGTCGTCGCCGCCGGCCATGAGCCCGTAGCCGTTGTCGAGGCCCCAGATGCCACCGCTGACGCCGCAATCGACGTAGTGAATGCCCTTCTCAAGCAGAGCGGCTGCGTTGATCTCGTCGTTCTTGAAGTGAGAGTTGCCTCCGTCGATGACGAGGTCGCCGTCCTCGAGGACGCCCTTGAGCGCTTCGATCGTCTCGGTGGTGGGGTCGCCGTGCGGGACCATGACCCACACGACGCGGGGCGCCTCAAGCCGGTGCACCATCTCCTCCAGCGAGGCCGCGTCCGACAGGTCGGGATTGCGGTCGTAGCCGACGACCTCGTGCCCAGCCCGGCGCAGGCGTTCGCGCATGTTGTTGCCCATCTTGCCCAGGCCGATCAATCCGAGCTGCATGATCGCGAACCTTTCCGTCACGGGGTCGGCGGGGTGCCGAGGGGGTCTAACTGGCGAAACGTACGGGCATGAGCACATATCGATAGCTGGTGTCGGCCTCGGCGTCGAGGCTCGCTTGCCCGGCGAGGACGGCCGGGCGGCTCGATTGGGTGAACGAGAGGCGCGCGTACTGAGTGCCGAGAGCGCCGAGCCCGTCGAGCAGGTAGTGGGGGTTGAACGCGATCTCGATCTCGGGACCGGTCAGCGTCCCCTCGACGGCCTCACTGGCCTGAGCGTCATCTCCGGTGCCCGCGTCGATGCCGACCTGACCGTCCGAGAAACGAAGGCGCACCGGGGTATTGCGCTCCGCGACGAGCGCGACACGCTTCACCGCTTCGACCAGGGCCGCCGTCTCCACGACCACCTCGGTCTCCACACTCGTCGGGAAGATCGAAGTGACCTTGGGGTAGTCCCCGTCGAGCAGACGTGTGGTCGTGCGGCGCTGCCCCGCCTCGAATCCGACGAGGCCGTCACCGCCTGCTGCGCGCCCCAGAGCCAGGTCGACGGTGCCACTCGGCCCCAGAGCCTTGGCGGTGTCCGCGAGCGTGCGGGCCGGCACCAAGATCGTCATCGCAATGTCGGACTCGGTCGGGTTCCACGTCAGCTCGCGCACCGCGAGTCGGTAGCGGTCCGTGGCCAGGAGCGTGATCTTCTCGCCCTCGATCTCGATCCGCACCCCGGTGAGAATCGGCAAGGTGTCACTGCGGTCGGCGGCGACGCTGACCTGCGTCACTGCCTGCGTGAAGACATCTCCGGATACGGAACCGCTGGGCTCCGGGGTGGCCGGCAGCGTCGGGTATTCGTCGCTTGGCATCTGCAGCAGGCTGAACCGGCTCGAACCGCACGTCATCGTCACCTTGTTGCCGTCGGTGCAGACCTCGACCGGGCGATCCGGCAGGTTGCGAGAGATGTCGGCCAGGAGGCGACCCATGACCAGGACGGTGCCGCCCTCGCTCACGTCGGCCTGGAACGTGACACGAGCCGAGACTTCGTAGTCGAAGGCAGACAGGGTCAGCGTGCCTTGCTCGTCAGCCTCGATGAGCACCCCTGCCAAGACGGGGACGGGGGGCCGGTTCGGTAGGCCGCGAGCAGCCCAAGTGACGGCCTCTGCGAGGGCGTCGCGCTCGACACGGAACTTCAAGGTGCACCTGCTCCTTCTCTGTCGACGCCGACCTGGGCGTCGTGCCGCCGTAGTCGAAGAAATCTGACGTGGCTCCAACCAGGCGTCCCAGGACGGGGCCGGTCGAACGGTATACGCAGGCACCGACTCTAGCGGCACGCCCAGGCACGACCAACGACAACGGCTCCTGACTCACTCTTCACCCCTTGACCTCACTGCTGGCGACAACTGCGGCCAGTCCGCTCAGGTGCTGACCGAATGGGTCGATAGGTCAGCGTCGGCGATGACGTCCCTTCGGTGATCCGAACCGCCGTCGGGGCTAGGCCGCCGCAGCGGAGCCCGTCCTCAGGAGTACTCGGTGTGCATTTCCCTGGATTGAGATATCTCATCATCGTCATCGGTCCTGTGGATGATGTGGACAAGTGATGTCTTGGCTGGCCTGTTGGCGTGGCGGGGCTGTGGGCGATCCGCAGGTCAAGCGGTGGACAACCGTCACGTCCTGTGGACTGTCTCGGACGGTGCACAGGACGTCCCAAGCACGTGCACAGTCCGTCAACATCGCCGGGGGACGTCGTTCACTGGTTCTCCACGGGTAGTCCACAGGGGCGACTCCTCGAGTCCACGACCGAGTATCCACAGGGTATTCCCCAGCTGTGGAGACATCGCTGCACGTCAATGACATGACGTCAGATAGGCGGATTCTCCTGGGGTAGATATATCCACAGGTGTGGACAGCGTTGTGGACAGACGTCTTGAACGCCGCGTCACTGTCTCTTGCGAGCGCTCAACGCACGGCTGGGATAGGCGGCTGCTGTCGTCGGTACTCGGGCTCCTATGTGACGAAGACAACGCTCGGTCTTAGCTACCTGCGGGCCCGTGGCCTGCGCCGCCGCGCTCACGGGGGCAACGGGAGTCATGTCCGGCGCGCGTCGGCGCGCCACGCCGTCAGGTCTCTCGACCATCGATGTCTGCCCCGGCTGCGGAGGCGCCACGATCTTTCGGCATTCGGTGCGACAGCACCCGGCCAGCCTGTGGATCAACAGCGGGATCGGCTGCGCGGTGCGGCTGTTTGACTCAGCGAGGTGCGCGGATCTGTGCCTGATGATTCTGCTGCGACCGGATCCGGGTCGTCAGCTCGGTCACCTGGTTGTAGACGGAGCGTCGCTCTGCCATGAGCGTGCGAATCTTGCGATCGGCGTGGATCACGGTCGTGTGGTCCCGCCCCCCGAACTGCTGACCGATCTTGGGCAGGGAGAGCTCCGTCAGCTCCCGACACAGATACATGGCGACCTGGCGGGCATTGACCAGGACGCGAGAGCGTGACGAGCTGCACAGGTCCTCGATCGTCAACCCGAAGTAGTCCGCCGTCTGCACCATGATCGTTGCCGCCGTTATTGCGCTGGCCTGCGTGTCGGGCATGAGGTCCTTGAGAACGACCTCGGCGAGCGGCAGGTCGACAGGCTGTCGGTTCAGGCTCGCGAAGGCCGTCACGCGGATGAGAGCGCCCTCGAGCTCGCGGATGTTCGTGGAGATCCGCGAGGCAATGAACTCGAGGACGTCGTCGGGGATACTCAGGCGCTCCTGCACGGCCTTCTTGGACAGGATCGCGATCCGCGTTTCCAGGTCGGGCGGCTGCACGTCGGTGAGCAGGCCCCACTCGAAGCGACTGCGCATGCGCTCCTCGAAACCCGACAGCTGCTTGGGTGGGACGTCGGAGGTGATGACGACCTGTTTGTCCGCGTTGTGCAGCGTGTTGAACGTGTGGAAGAACTCTTCCTGCGTTTGCATCTTGCCGGACAGGAACTGGATGTCGTCGATGAGTAGGACGTCGATGTCGCGGTAGCGGCGCTGGAAGCTCGCCGCCTTGTCGTCCCGGATGCTGTTGATGAAATCGTTGGTGAACTCCTCGGAGTTCACGTACTTGACGCGCACGTTGGGGTAGAGGCTGCGCGCGTAGTCCCCGATCGCGTGCAAGAGGTGGGTCTTGCCCAGGCCGGAGTCCCCGTAGACGAAGAGCGGGTTGTAGGCCTTGGCCGGCGCCTCGGCCACCGCGACGGCCGCTGCATGGGCGAAGCGGTTGCCCGCGCCGATGACGAAGGTGTCGAAGGTGTACTTCGGGTTGAGCCGAGCGGGCTCGGACTCCAAGCGGGGTGCGGTGGCGCGGGCCGCGCGCCGGTCTCCGAAGGGAAGCTCTGAGATGGGATCCTCGGTGGGCGTGTCGATCGCCGGTCGCGGACCGGCCTCGGAATGGCCCGGTGTGCGGCTGTCGCCGGCTTGCGGCGTCCCAAGCGCGCGTCCCACGGCGCCGTCGCCATCCCGGGAGTAGCCGGAGGCAGAGTA
>JAUNUZ010000099.1 GCA_030537915.1 Micrococcales bacterium | reverse complement strand
GTTGGGCACCGTGCTGGCGGAGGCGCCGTGGGCTGGCACGACGAGGGCAGCGGCAATGGCCGCCACGATGAGTGGGCGCATGGGGTTACAACCGGAAACCGCCTACGGAAGAGAACCTGTCGGGCTGGAGGATTCCGGTCCTCTGCGCAAGGCTTCGCCCCGAGCCGCAGGTGTGCGGCGGGTGTGGTGCTCCCGTTCTCGCCCTTGCCGTGCCTTCCTTGGTCGAGATCCCGCTTGGCGCGGGTCTCCTGACGGGGGTGCGCTGGCTTCCAGGGGGCGAGACTCGGCGAGGAAGCTGTGCGCGGGGGCGCACAACGGTGGCGCCTGGACCCTCCATCGGCAGCTGCATGCCGCCAACAAGGAAAGGTCACGGAAATATCTCGCCGCGATAACGAAACGAGCGCCCCCGGCAGGACTCGAACCTGCGACCTAGAGATTAGAAGGCTCTTGCTCTATCCAGCTGAGCTACGAGGGCAATTGGCCGCGGGGCCACCGGCATCGAGTGTAGGGGAGCCTGCCCGAGGACCCGTTCGCACGCGTCTTGTCGACATGGGCGCAGGCCAGCGAGTTGGACGGTCGTTAGACTCGGCTTCGGTGCCGCCGTGTACGCGGGTCGTTTCGCCGAATTGATGTCGCCTCCTCGAGCCGCGTTCCTCGGGTCCGTGCGCAACGCCGTGCGGCCCGGCCAAGCGGCGATGCGGGAGGCGATCCGATAGATGAGAACTGGGGTGGGGAGTGCGGGGCGTGGACACGGAGGTCGCACAGGCATTTCACGTAGCGGGTCGGGCTTTGGCGGCGGTCTTGCGGGGGTGGACGGCGGGTCAGGTCAGCGTCGCGGGCTACGAAGGCTCGGCGCAGGCGCCGGAGTCGGCGGGCCCCTTCATCGCCTACGCGGGATTGTGGGCAGCGGCGCGACGAGGCGGTGATCTCGTCGGGGACGCGATCGTCAGCGACACCCTCTTCGCCCAGGCTATGAGCGACCACCCTGGCGACGCGAGCACGGTCGGTCAGGCCCAGTTCGAGGTGGCCACGCTACTGGCGAGAGCCGGTGCCTGCGACGAATGGGGTTGGCTACCTGGCGTATCCGCCGCGTGGCAGGCCGAATTGGAGCAGATGTGGCCCGTTGTCCAGCACGTCGCCGTGCTGCTCTTGGCAGGACGGGTCGTGCCCGCCTCTCGCATTCGGCGACTCTCCGACGACCGCTTGTCCGGGGGTCTGGCGGTGTGAGCTCGTGGCATTCCAGGACCGCCTGGCGAATCTCGCCCCGCGAGAGCCGCCTCAGCGCACCGGCAGCAGGCCGACGCGCAGGAGCATGAGCTGGGCGTAGGGGTCGCACGCGCCCTCGCGAAGGTACCGGGAGCGTTGCGCGAACAACCAGGCCTGGGGGTCGGTCTCATCCCTGAGCGTGCTCGCGACGCGAGCGGCTGCGTCGGCATGGCGCTGCACTGCGACGACGACGGGGTCGGGGTCGTACTCGACGCGGTCGGTCGTGCAGGCGAATTCGGGCGAGATGACGTCGGTCCGAGGTTCTGCGTCGGTCGTGAAAGCCGCAGATATATCGGTCCGACCCGGGTGCGTCAGGGTGATGGTCATATTTTGTACTCCTCCGTGAGCGATGCGCCGTCCTGGCTCTTACCTATCGGTCGTCCGGCTTCGACAGCTGAGAGCTCGGCCGGTGGGCGGGGTGTCTGACGCGCCACACGGCGGGCCTGGCCGCTGTTGCCTGGTCTCGATCGGGTGGAGAGCGGCGCGGCCCATTGGCGTCGGCGCGATCGCTCGGTCACGATGGGGCCGTGACCCAGACAGCGGAGGTGAGCGGCCTCTTCGAGGCTGTGACGGGGCTACGCGATGAGGTGGCCGCAGCGACCTTCCCTCTCGATCTGCCCGGGGTCGAGCACGCGCGCGAAGCCCGTCGCGGGATGCTCGACCAGTTCGATGACTACGTGCTCCCCCGGCTCGCCGACATGGACGCGCCGCTGCTGGCTGTCGTCGCGGGCTCGACCGGCGCGGGCAAGTCGACGCTGGTCAACTCGATCTCCGGACGGCTCGTCTCGCGTAGCGGTGTGCTGCGGCCGACGACCCGGGCCTGTGTGCTCATCCACCACAGTCAGGACACTGGCTGGTTCACGACGCCGCGCATCCTGCCGAACCTCGCCCGCATCACCGGCGAGGACGCCCAGGACCCAACCGCCGTGCGCCTGGTCGCCGTCGACGTGCTGCCCCCGGGGGTTGCTCTGCTGGACGCGCCGGACATCGACTCGGTCGTCGAGGCCAACCGGGACCTGGCGCGTCAGCTCATGTCGGCGGCCGACCTGTGGATCTTCGTCACGACAGCCGCTCGTTATGCCGACGCGGTGCCGTGGGGCTTCCTGCGTCAGTCTGTCGAGCGCGGCACCTCCGTCGCGGTCGTCCTCGACCGGGTGCCCCCCGGCGCCGAGGACGAGATCGGTGAGCACCTGGCGGACATGCTCGTCGCGGAGGGTTTGCGCCACGCGCCGGTGTTCACCGTCACCGAGTCCGCGCTTGGACCGGACGGGCTACTGCCCCCCGGCGAGGTGGTGCAGCTACGCGAGTGGTTGGCTCGACTCGGCGAGGACGCCCGGGCCCGCGGACTGCTGGTGCGTCGCACTCTGGGTGGCGCGCTGGACTCCCTGGACCGGCGCGTTGCGGAGCTTGCCGAATTCAGCTTCGAGCAGGTGCAGACGACCGAGCAGATGCAGGCAATCGTCACCAGCGCCTACGGCAATGCCCTGGACGAGGTCTCGGCGGGCATGAGTGACGGGCGGCTCCTGCGCGGTGAGGTGCTCGCGCGCTGGCAGGCGTATGTCGGTACCGGCGAATTCCTCAAGCAGGTCGAGGTCGGCTTCGGTCGGCTGCGTGATCGTGTCGTCGCGGCCGTCAAGGGCCAGCCCGCCCCGGCGACAGAGCTCGGCGAAGCGCTGCAGTCCGGGGTTGCCAAGCTCATCATCGCGCACGCCGAGGGAGCCGGGATGGAAGTTGCGCGCCGGTGGCGCAGCGTCCCGGGTGGAGAAGCACTGCTCGCCGCGGCCCGCGCCGACGGCTTGGGGGACGGCTCGGACGGCGGCACGCTCGCCCCGACCCGCGGCGGCTCCGTAGGGGTGTCTGCGGAGCTGTCGGACAAGGCCGATCTGCTCGTTCGCGAGTGGCAGGACGACATCCTCGAGCTGGTCCGAAGTGAGGGTAGGGATCGCCGCACGACGGCCCGGGTCCTGTCGATGGGTGTCAACGCGGTGGGTGTCGTCCTGATGCTCGTCGTCTTCAGCCACACGATGGGCACGCTAGGCGGTGCCGAGGTGGGGATCGCGGGCGGCTCGGCGGTGCTGGCGCAGCGCCTGCTGGAGGCGGTCTTCGGAGATCAGGCCGTGCGCACCCTGGCGACCAAGGCCCGCCGGCAGCTACTCGCGCGCACCGAGGCTCTCTACGCTGCGGAGGAGGACCGACTGCGCGCCCTGCTGGCTCAGCTCGCGGTGCGCACCTGCCAACCCCGCGAACTCCTCGATGCTGCAGCCGATCTGCGAGCCGCTCGATGAATCTGGCGACCGCCCGACACGAGGGTGGCCGGCTCCGACTCGGGCGGCGTGCCGAATCGACCGACGCGCTGCGCACTGCCGTCACCGAGCTGACGCAGGCGATCGACGACGGCGCCGACTACCTGCCCGGTGACGACGTCCTCGCGGCCGAGAAGGTGCTCAAGAAGGCGGCCGAGCGGCTCACACTCTCGGGGCGGCACACCGTCGTCGCCCTCGCCGGGGCGACGGGGAGCGGCAAGTCGAGCCTCTTCAACGCGCTCGTGGGGCAGGAGGTGTCGCGCGCGGGCCATTTGCGCCCGACGACCTCCCGCACGAGCGCCGCCACCTGGGGTACGGAACCCGCGGCCGAGCTGCTCGACTGGCTGCGCGTGCAGGAGCGCCACCGGGTCGCGCCCGGTGGCGGCCCGGCCCGCACACCGGCCCGCGCACCGGCCGTCGGGGTAGGTAGCGCGGAGGGACTGGTGCTGCTCGATCTGCCCGACATCGACTCGACGCGGGCCTCGCATCGCGCCGAGGCTGACCGGATCCTGGCGATGACGGACGTCTTCGTCTGGGTCACAGATCCGCAGAAGTATGCCGACGCGTTGCTGCACGACGACTATCTCGCCCCAGCCCGCCACCACGGTGCCGTCACGCTCGTCGTGCTTAATCAGGCCGACCGGATGACACGTGAGGAGGCCCAGGCCTGCCGTGCGGATCTGCACAGACTGCTCGCGCTCGACGGCCTGCCGCAGGCAGACGTCATGCTGTGCTCGGCACTCACGGGTGAGGGCGTCCCCGAGCTCTTCACGGCCCTGACCGGCGCGGTTGCGGCGGCCGAAGCTATGCGCGCGCGTCTGCTCGGCGACGTGCGCCGGAGCGCGCAGACACTGCGCGCGCACGTCGGGGACACCGAGCCAAGCGTCGGGGATGAGGTTGGCGCCGACCTCGTCGACGCGCTTGCAGACAGCGCCGGGGCCCCGATCGTGCTCGCCTCCGTCGAGGCCGAGCACCGCCGCCGGGCCTTGGCCGCCACCGGCTGGCCTTTCACCCGGTGGGCGCGCCGGCTGCGACCCGACCCCCTCAAGCGGCTGCGCCTGGACGCCCGCAAAGACACCACCGGTGAGGTTACGGCCTTTCCCGACGAGCTGGAGGCGCTGGTCAAACGCTCGTCGCTGCCGCAAGCGACCCCGTCAGCACGGGCAGCTGTCGACCTCGTGACGCGACGCCTCGGCTCGAGTGCGTCGCAAGGGTTGCCCTCGACCTGGGCGGAGGCCGTGCAGGACGCGGCCCGCCCGAGCAACGCCCAGCTCGCCGATGCCCTGGACCAGGCGATCGTCGGAACCTCTCTGCACGTGCGGCGCCCGGTGTGGTGGTCACTCTTGGGATTGCTGCAGTGGCTGCTGGCCCTGGGCGCCGTCGTGGGCCTGGGATGGCTCCTCGCCTTGGCGACTCTCGCCTGGTTCCAACTGCCCGTGCCGCCGGTACCGACGCTGGGGTATGTGCCTGTACCGACTCTCTTGGCGGTCGTCGGCCCGTTGGGCGGACTACTCCTGGCCGGCTGGTCGCGTGTCTTCGCGCGGATGGGGGCTCGCCGCCGCAGCCGCACGATCGCGCTACGCCTGCGGGAGCGAATCTCGGCCGTGGCCCAGACGCAGCTCCTCCAACCAGTCCGCACGATCCTGGCCAGGCACCGCACGACCCGCCAGCATCTCGACGCCGCGATCGACCTCTGAGCAAGCCCCGTCCGGGCTCATCCACAGGGGCTCGGCGCCGATGTGTGCGTCCACAGTCGAGCGCCTGGCTGGCGTCGCGGGAGGCATCCACGCGGGCAGGGTTGGCTCATTCGGCCCCACCGTGGGGCCCCGCAGAGGGAGCCAGCCATGAACGACACCTACGTCACTATCGCGGGCAACGCCGTCGAGGATCCCGTGCGGCGCACGACGAGCAACGGAGACCCTTTCGTGCACTTCCGGCTCGCCTCGACGCCCCGCCGACGGGTGCAGGCGACGGGGGAGTATGCCGACGGCGACACCAATTTCGTCGACGTCCACGCTTTCCGCGGCCTGGCGCGTAACGCGGCCGCAAGCATTGCCAAGGGGCAACCTCTCGTCGTGCACGGTCTCCTCCGCGTGCGGGAGTGGGCCTCGGGGGACAGCCGCGGCACCAACGTCGAGATCGAGGCGATCCACATCGGTCACGACCTGAGGTGGGGTAGCGCGGTGTTCACCAAGACCGCTCACGACGCGGCGCCGCCCACCACCCCCTCCTGCGAGCCGCCAGGGTCCTGGTCGCAGGCGCAGCCGCAAACCTCACCGCAACCGTCGGAGGTCTTTGCGCGCGCCGGTTGATCCGGGTCTTGCGCCGATTCGGCCGGGGAGAGGCTGACCGATAGCCTCGTGCGCATGGCCGAGTTCATCTACACCATGACCAAGGCGCGCAAGGCGGTCGGCGACAAGCTGATCCTCGATGACGTGTCCATGTCGTTCTACCCCGGCGCCAAGATCGGCGTCGTCGGGCCGAACGGCGCGGGGAAGTCCACCATCCTGAAGATCATGGCGGGGCTGGACCAGCCGTCCAACGGCGAGGCGCGCCTCTCTCCCGGATACAGCGTGGGGATCCTGCTCCAAGAGCCGCCACTGAGCGAGGAGAAGACCGTCCTCGGCAACGTCGAGGAGGGCGTCGGCGAGATCAAGGCCAAGGTTGACCGGTTCAATGAGATCTCTGCCGAAATGGCCGAGCCCGACGCCGACTTCGACAAGCTCATGGCCGAGATGGGCGCGTTACAGGAGGACATCGACCACGCCGATGCCTGGGACCTCGATTCGCAGCTTGATCAGGCGATGGACGCCCTACGTTGCCCGCCGCCCGACGCTGGCGTGTCGGTGCTCTCCGGTGGTGAGCGTCGTCGCGTCGCGCTGTGCAAGCTCCTGCTGAGCAAGCCGGACCTGCTCCTGCTCGACGAGCCGACGAACCACCTCGACGCCGAGTCCGTTACCTGGCTCGAGCAACACCTCGCGGCCTACCCAGGCACCGTCCTGGCCGTCACCCACGACCGGTACTTCCTCGACAACGTCGCGCAATGGATCGCCGAGGTCGACCGCGGTCGCCTCTACCCGTACGAGGGCAACTATTCGACCTACCTCGAAAAGAAGTCGTCGCGTCTGCAGGTCCAGGGCAAGAAGGATCAGAAGCTGCAGAGGCGCCTCAAGGACGAACTCGAGTGGGTGCGCTCGAACGCAAAGGCCCGCCAGACGAAGTCGAAGTCGCGTCTCGCGCGGTACGAGGAAATGGCTGCCGAGGCCGAGCGCACGCGCAAACTCGACTTCGACGAGATCCAGATCCCGCCCGGCCCGCGCTTGGGATCGACGGTCATCCAGGTCGAGAAGCTGGAGAAGGGGTTCGGCGAGCGGGTGCTCATCGAAGGTCTGTCGTTCACGCTGCCGCGCAACGGCATCGTCGGGGTCATCGGTCCCAATGGGGTCGGCAAAACGACGCTCTTCAAGACCATCGTCGGGCTCGAGGAGCCGGACAGCGGCTCAGTCAAGGTGGGGGAGACCGTCAAGATTGCCTACGTCGACCAGGCCCGTGAGGGCTTGGACGCCAACAAGTCGCTTTGGGAGGTCGTCTCCGACGGGTTGGACCACATCCAGGTCGGCAACGTCGAGATCCCCTCGCGCGCCTACGTCAGCCAGTTCGGATTCAAGGGTCCGGACCAGCAGAAGAAGGCGGGCATCCTCTCCGGCGGGGAGCGCAACCGCCTCAACCTGGCAATGACGCTGAAGCAGGGCGGCAACCTTCTGCTCCTCGACGAGCCGACCAACGACCTCGATGTGGAGACCCTGGGCTCGCTGGAGAACGCGCTGCTCGACTTCCCCGGATGCGCAGTGGTCATCAGCCACGACCGGTGGTTCCTCGACCGTGTCGCGACGCATATCCTCGCGTATGAGGGCACCGAGGAGAACCCGGGCGCGTGGTACTGGTTCGAGGGCAACTTCGAGTCCTACGAGAAGAACAAGGTCGAGCGCCTCGGCGAAGACGCGGCCAGGCCGCACCGCGTCACCTACCGCAAGCTCACGCGCGACTGAGGTGGGGCTTAGGGCGGCGTTCGTCGGCTGTCCGCCGCCATGGTCCTGGACGCCCATGGTCTTCTCGCCACCTGGCCGGCCGGTCTTCCAGGTGAGCCCATGGGGCGGCTTGACACCTG
>JAUNUZ010000098.1 GCA_030537915.1 Micrococcales bacterium | reverse complement strand
AGGTCTACGTCAAGGACGGGATCATCACCTGGGAGGCCCAGCAGACCGACTACCCGAGCGTCGGGGATGACCGACCGGAGTACGAGCCGCGCGGTTGCCCTCGCGGCGCCGCATTTTCTTGGTACACCTACAGCCCCACCCGGATTCGCTATCCGTACGCCCGCGGCGTGCTCCTGACGATGTACCGCGAGGCCATGGAGCAGACCGCAGATCCCGTGCTGGCCTGGGCGAGCATCGTCGAGGACCCCGAGAAAGCGGCCCGCTACAAGAAGGCCCGTGGCAAGGGCGGCCTCGTGCGCACCTCGTGGGAGGAGGCCGTCGAGATGGCGGCCGCCGCGCACGTCTACACGATCAAGCGCTACGGGCCGGACCGGATCGCGGGCTTCACCCCGATCCCGGCGATGTCGATGGCCAGCTATGCCGCCGGGTCGCGCTTCTACTCCCTCATCGGCGGGACCATGCTGTCGTTCTACGACTGGTATGCGGACCTGCCGCCGGCCTCACCGCAGGTCTTCGGCGACCAGACCGACGTGCCAGAGTCGGCGGACTGGTGGGACGCCGCCTATCTCGTCATGTGGGGTTCGAACGTCCCCGTCACCCGCACGCCCGACGCCCACTTCATGGCGGAGGTGCGCTACCGCGGCACGAAGGTCGTCACCGTCAGCCCCGACTACGCCGACAACGCCAAGTTCGCCGACGAGTGGGTCGCGATCCACCCCGGCACCGACGCTGCGCTGGCTCTGGCGATGGGCCACGTCATCCTGCGGGAGTTCTTCGTAGACAAGCAGACACCGGAATTCCTCGACTACTGCCGCGCCTACACCGACCTGCCGTTCCTCGTGACGCTCGACCGGCGGGGCGACGGATTCGTGCCGGGCAAGTTCCTCGTCGCCGCCGACCTGCGGCACGAGGGCTGGGCGCATCCCGCCGCGGGCACCGAGAACGACGACTTCAAGACCGTGATGATGGGCCGGGACGGCGCCCCCCTGGTGCCCAACGGCTCGATGGGCTTCCGCTACGGCGAAGAGGGCAAGGGCAGCTGGAACCTCGATCTCGAGGGCCTCGACCCTGTGACCAGCGTCATGGAGGTTGCCGCAGACGACACCTACGCGGTCGAGGTCGAGCTCCCGCGCTTCGACGCGGCCGGCGGTGACGGCGGGATCTTGTGGCGCGGCGTCCCGGTCCGCGAGGTCGCCGGCCGGCCCGTGTGCACCGTCTATGACCTGCTGCTCGCCGGCTACGGTGTCGGACGAGAGGGGATGCCGGGCAGCTGGCCGACCTCGTACGAGGACCCCGACGAGGTCGGCACGCCCGAATGGCAGCAGGCCATCACTGGCGTTCCCGCCGCCCAGTGCATCCGGATCGCGCGCGAGTTCGCTCGCACCGCAAGAGATTCCGGTGGTCGCGCGATGATCCTCATGGGCGCCGGGACGAACCACTGGTTCCACTCCGACACGATCTACCGAACCTTCCTCACGCTGACGACGCTCACCGGTTGCCAGGGCAAGAACGGTGGCGGCTGGGCGCACTACGTCGGGCAGGAGAAGGTCCGGCCGCACACCGGTTTCTCTCAGTTGGCGTTCGCGCTCGACTGGCAGCGGCCCCCGCGGCAGAACATCGCGGCTGCCTTCTTCTACCTCCACACCGGCCAGTGGCGTTACGACAGCCATGGCGCCGACTCGATGGCAGCCGCGACCGGCACCGGGATGTTCGAGGGCAAATCGCCGGCCGACCTCCTCGCGGCTTCCGCGCGGATGGGCTGGATGCCCAGCTATCCGACGATCTCGGGCAACATCCTCGACCACGTGGACGCAGCCAAGGCCGAGGGCATCACCCCGCAGGAGTACGTGGTCCGCGAGCTCAAGGAGGGGCGCATCCGTTTCGTCGCGGAGGACCCCGACGGCGAGGGCAACAGCCCCAAGGTCATGACCGTCTGGCGCAGCAACCTGCTCGGCTCCAGCTCCAAGGGCAATGAGTACTTCAACAAGATCCTCCTCGGCACCGACCACTCGCTGCGCGCGCAGGTCGCCCCCGAGGGCAGCCGCGGCAGCGAAGTCATCTGGCGCGATGACCAACTCGGCGACGACGTCGAGGGCAAGCTCGACCTGCTGCTCACCCTGGACTTCCGCATGACGAGCACGACTCTCTTCTCCGACCTCGTGCTGCCCGCCGCGACCTGGTACGAGAAGTACGACCTGAGCAGCACCGATATGCACCCCTTCGTGCACTCGTTCAACCCGGCGATCAACCCCCCGTGGCAAACCCGCAGCGACTATGTGGCCTTCAGCCAGCTCGCCGAGAAGTTCAGCGAGCTGGCCCGCACCCATCTCGGCACCCGCACCGACATGGTCATCGCGCCGCTGCAGCACGACACCCCCGAGGAGCTGGCCTACCCCCGCGGTGTCGCCAAGGACTGGCGGCACGGCGAGTGCGACCCGATCCCGGGCAAGACGATGCCGAAGATGGTCCTCGTCGAGCGTGACTTCAGCGCGGTGTCCCAGAAGTGGGGGGCCATCGGGCCGCTCGCTGCCAAGCTCGGCATGGCGACCAAGGGTGTCGTCTTCGACCCGACCCCGGACATCGAGACTCTGCGCCAGCGCAACGGCACCGTCCGTGGCGGCGCGGGCGCAGGGCAGCCCTCGCTGACTCGTGACCGCGACATGTGCGAGGCGATCCTGCACCTGTCCGGCACGACGAACGGGCGCCTGGCCACCGAGGGCTGGAAGCAGGTCGAGGTCCGCACCGGTAAGAAGTTCGCGGACCTCTCCGAAGGCGAAGCCGGCCACCAGATCACCTTCAGGGACACCCAGATCCAGCCCCAGGCAGTGATCACGTCACCCGAATGGTCCGGCTCCGAGCACGGCGGCCGACGCTACAGCCCCTTCGTCGTCAACGTCGAGCGGCTCAAGCCGTGGCACACGCTCACCGGTCGCCAGCAGTTCTACATCGACCACGACTGGCTTCAGGAGATGGGGGAGTCGCTCCCGGTCTTCCGCCCGCCGCTGGACATGACCGCCCTCTACGGCGAACCCGTCCTCGGCGAGGCCGGCGCCGACGGTCTCGGCCTCACGGTTCGCTACCTCACCCCGCACAACAAGTGGTCCATCCACTCCGAGTACCAGGACAACCTGCTCATGCTGTCCTTGGCCCGCGGCGGCCAGGCCATCTGGATGAGCGTGCAGGACGCGGAGAAGCTCGGCATCGCCGACAACGACTGGATCGAGGCCGTCAACCGCAACGGGGTGGTCGCCTCCCGCGCCATCGTCTCCTCGCGGATGCCGCAGGGCCTGGTCTACATGCACCACGCCCAGGATCGAACGGTCGACGTCCCGATCGCCGAGGCCTCCGGCAAACGCGGCGGCATCCACAACTCGATCACCCGGATCCTCTTCAAACCCAGCCACGTTGCCGGCGGCTACGCGCAGATCAGCTGGGCCTTCAACTACTACGGCCCCACCGGCAACCAGCGCGACGAAGTAACCGTCATCCGTCGCCGCAGCCAGGACGTGACGTACTGATGGCGTCTCCTCGCGTCGAGACCGCCTCGCGGTGGGCAGGCGGTGCGGTCGTTCGTGGCGCTCGCGCAGGGCTGCCGGAGACGGGATCCACGAGCGCCTGTCGACCACCCCGCGTCCCCCATTGGGTCACCGGACGAGCAGCACACGAGTCAGGAGCGAAGCAATGCGCGTGATGGCACAAATGGCGATGGTGATGAACCTCGACAAGTGCATTGGGTGTCACACCTGCTCGGTGACGTGCAAGCAGGCGTGGACGAACCGGGCGGGCACGGAATACGTGTGGTGGAACAACGTCGAGACGCGGCCGGGCCAGGGCTATCCGCGCACGTGGCAGGATCAAGATCGCTGGAAGGGTGGTTGGGTCGTCGGCTCGAACGGCCGCATCAAGCTACGGGCGGGCGGTCGGATCAAGAAGCTGCTGCAGATCTTCGCGAATCCGGTGCTGCCGTCGATACACGACTACTACGAGCCGTGGACCTACGACTACGACACGCTCATCAAGGCACCGCTGGGGGAGCACACGCCCGTGGCCCGGCCGTACTCGCTCATCTCGGGCAAGCCGATGAACATCACGTGGTCGGCGAACTGGGACGACAACCTCGGTGGGTCGCCGACCTTGACGAAGGACGACCCGATCCTGCGCAAGGTCAATGAGGACGTGAAGCTCGAATTCGAGAAGACCTTCATGTTCTATCTTCCGCGAATCTGCGAGCACTGCCTCAATCCGGCGTGCGCGGCGAGTTGCCCGAGCGGTGCAATCTACAAGCGTGAGGAAGACGGCATCGTGCTCGTCGACCAGGACGCGTGTCGCGGATGGCGCCAGTGCATCACGGGTTGCCCGTACAAGAAGGTGTACTTCAACCACCGCACGGGCAAGGCCGAGAAGTGCACGTTCTGCTATCCGCGGATCGAGGTCGGTATTCCGACCGTCTGCTCGGAGACGTGTGTCGGGCGACTGCGCTATATCGGTCTCGTCCTGTACGACGCCGACAAGGTGCTCGAGGCCGCGTCGAACCCGGATGACAAGGCGCTGTATCGCGCACAGCGCGAGTGCTTCCTCGACCCGGCGGACCCGCAGGTGCAACGCGCCGCAGAGGCCGCCGGCATCCCGCTGGACTGGATCGAGGCGGCCCAGCGTTCCCCGGTGTGGTCGCTTATCAACAGGTACGAAGTGGCGCTCCCGCTCCATCCGGAATACCGGACACTGCCCATGGTCTGGTACATCCCGCCGCTCAGCCCGATCGTCGACGAGGTGACCCGGACGGGGGCGGCGGACGCCGAAGACCACGAGGTGCTCTTCGCCGCGATTGAATCGCTACGCATCCCGACGAGCTACCTGGCTGAGCTCTTCACGGCCGGTGACAGCCAGACGGTGACGCTCGTGCTGCAGCGACTCGCCGCGATGCGCGCCTATATGCGTGACATCAATCTGGGTCGGGACCCACGCGGCGAGATTGCCGAGGCGGTCGGCATGAGCGAGGAGGACGTCTACGACATGTATCGCCTGCTCGCGCTCGCCAAGTACGAGGAGCGATACGTCATCCCGACCGCGCACGCCGAGGATGCCCACCGGTTGGAGGAGCTCGCGACCGACTGCGCGGTCTCGGAATACGGCGGAGGTAGCCCGTTCGGTCAAGATTCGGGGCGCGGTGGGCCGGTGCCCGTGGCGATCCAGACATTCGCCGAGACCAAGCGCCGCCAGACCGCAGACGTCATGGGCGAGCCCAGCGAGCGAGAGGACGGGCTGACGTTGTGAGGATTCCGCTGATTCTCCAACGCAGGCCGCCCAAGACCACCAGCGATCCTGACATCGCCGGTGGGGGCATGGGCTTCGGCTCGGCGACCCCAACGGGCGCCGTCGGTTCGGTGGGTCCGGCGCGACCGCCCGCCTGGGAACGGACCTCCGGGGTGCGGGTCGATAAGCCGACTCGCTTGCTTTATCAGGCGATCTCGCTGCTGCTGGACTACCCGACGCAGCAGTTGATCGACAGCCTGCCGTTGATGCGGGTGACCGTCGCGCAGTGCCTGGCACGCGGCGTGCGCTCGGCCGCCCGGCTCGTGCCGCTGCTCGATCATGTCGAAGCGACACCGCTGCAAGACCTCGAACGCGACTACGTCGAGACCTTCGACCTGCGCCGCCGCTGCTGCCTGCACCTGAGCTATTACGGCTACGGCGACACGCGCAAGCGGGGGATGGCGCTGCTCGATATCAAGCAGACCTACCTGGCCAGCGGCGTGGATCTGGCCGAGTGCGAGTTGCCCGACCACCTGTGCGTGCTGCTCGAATTCACCGCGACGGTGGATCCGCCGGTGGGGCGCGTACTACTCAGCGACAACCGTCCCGGCATCGAGCTGCTGCGGATCTCGCTGGCCGATCGGGATTCGGTGTACGTCGCGGCCCTTGAGGCGCTGACCGGCACGTTCCCCACGCTGCTCGGGAACGAGAAGGACGTCGTCCGGGCGCTCATCGCCGCTGGGCCACCCGACGAAGAAGTCGGCATGGAGGCATATCAATCAGGTAGTCATTCCAGCGGCATGGTCCGGAGGTAGTCATGGGTGTTCTGCTGTGGGTCATCGTTCCCTACATTTCTTTGGCGGTCTTTGTCGTCGGTCACTTCTGGCGCTTCCGCTACGACAAGTTCGGGTGGACGACGCGTAGTTCGCAGATGTATGAGTCCAAGCTGCTGCGCATTGGTTCACCGATGTTTCATTTCGGCCTGCTCTTCGTCATCGGCGGCCACATCATCGGGCTCGTCATCCCCAAGTCGTGGACCGAGGCGGTGGGCATCAGTCAAGAGGCCTACCACCTCCTGGCGGTATCCGTGGGGGCGGTCGCGGGCGTGTGCACGGTTGTCGGAATGGCGATCCTCATCTACCGGCGGCGCACCACCGGACCGGTGTTCCTCGCGACGACGAACAACGACAAGATCATGTATGTGCTGCTGGCGGGTGTCATTCTCCTCGGCCTGTCCAATACGGTGCTAGGCAATGTTCTCGGGAATTACGACTACCGTGAAGGCGTGTCTGTGTGGTGGCGACAGTTCTTCAGCTTCCGCCCCGATCCCACGCTCATGGAGCAGGCGCCACTGACCTTCCAGTTGCACACGCTCATGGCATGCGCGCTGTTCGTGATATGGCCCTTCACGCGGCTCGTCCACGTATTCAGCGCGCCTTTTCAGTACCTGTGGCGCCCGTATGTCGTCTACCGCAGCAATCCCGACGGGCGTCTTGGCGCGACCGATGCGCGTCGCGGTTGGGAGCGCAGTGAGCTCAGCCGACCCGAGGATCGCGCTGAGGGCAGCCATTCATCGCGCCGCTGACGCTGCACGCCGACCCGCCCCCGACCTGCTGATCGAGGATGTCGCCGGCGCCGTCAATGAGCGCCTCAGCGCCGGCAGCGGTCCTGGTTGAGCGGTGCGCGAAGCGCGGCGGGACTTTGGAGCCCTCGCCTGCTCAACCCACTTCGGTCCCAGCCTGCTCGGTCACGTGGACCCGACGGACGCCGAGCACCGAGTGGGCGATTGCGGCGGCGATGTTGCGCTCGCGGGCGGTCCCGACGCCGGCCACCTCTACGACGCCGCCCCGCACCGTGATCGTCCACGAGTCCTGGCCGTAGTCGCGGAAGACAGCGGTCAGGTCGGCCAGAAGGTCCTCGTCGGTGCGCCACAACGCGCGGATGACGTCGCTGCGGCTGATGACGCCGATGAGTATGTCGCCGCGGACGACCGGCAGGCTCTTGAACGAGCTTTCCGTGAAGAGCGTGAGGAGGTCGGCGATGTCGGCACCCTCGGTGGTCGTGCGAGGGTCCGAGGTCATCACCTCACCAACCTTGTCCGGCAGCGGCTCGCTCTCGCTCACGGGCAGGAAGTGCGCCCGGCGGTCCGGCTCGACCGCTCGCCGCAACAGGTCGATCTCGCTGAGCACCCCGACGAGGCGGTCACCGTCCTCTACAACCGGTAGGGCCGTCACCTTGCGCTGCGCCATGAGGCGCAGCGCCACGTCAAGCGAGGACTCCTTGTGGACGCTGAAGGCCGGACAGGTCATGATCTCGCGCACGAGCATGGGCGCACCTCGCTGCTGCTTGGGTCACCGCGGGTCGTGCGGACCCTGGCGGTGCGGGTCGACTTCGGTGGTCCTAGTCTGTCAGCCGCACGCATGCCATGTCATGAATGCGGTGCGGCGGTTGCCTGGCAATCGGCCGGTGGCAGGTGCACGAGGCAGGCACCAGGGCGAGCGAAGGGTTCGA
>JAUNUZ010000097.1 GCA_030537915.1 Micrococcales bacterium | reverse complement strand
GGCCGAACACCGGGTAGAAGCGCTTGGCGGTGAACTGGACACCGACCAGCACGCCCACCGCCTCGGGGAAGGTGCTCAACCCAGACTGCAGCGCGCTCAGGCCGAGCGCGTCCTGGTAGAACAGCGACACCAGGTAGATCGTGCCGATGAACGAGATCGATGCCAGGAACATGACGCCGTTGGAAACCGCGAAAAGCCGATCGGCCAGCAGTCGCAGGTCCAGCAAGGGATCGCGGTGGCGCAGCTCCACGACGACCATCGCCGCCAGTAGTGCCACGCCGGCGACGCAGGCGGCCTGGATCGGCCGGTGCGTCCAGCCGGCGATCGGACCCTCGGACAGCCCATACATGACCAGCCCCAGGCCGGCTCCGGCCAGTAGGAAGCCCCAGAGGTCGAAGGTGCCGCAAGTCCCCAGCCGCTGCTCGGCCAGGAACACCGCTCCGAACGCGAGCGCAGCCAGTCCGATCGGGACATTCACGAAGAAGACCCATCGCCACGACATGTTGGGCACGAACACGCCGCCCAGGACCGGCCCGATCGCTGGTGCCAAAGCGGTCGGCATGACCAGGATGCTCGACGCACGGACCCGTTCGGCGGGCGGGAACACTCGCCACAGCATCGCCATTCCGACCGGTGTCATCAGGCCACCACCCGCGCCCTGCAGGACGCGGAAAAGCACCAGTGCACTCAGGCTCGATGCCATGCCGCACAGCGCCGACGACCCGGCAAACACGACAATCGATGCCAGCAGGACCCGGCGCCCGCCCAGCTTGTCGCTGAGCCACCCCGAGATAGGGATGAACACCGCCAGGCTCACCAGGTACGCAATCACGACGCCGTCCACCGCGTCACTGGTCGTCTGGAACTGGCGTCCGAGCGTCGGCAGTGCCACGTTGACGATCGTGCTGTCCATGATCGCCATGAACAGCACCGCCACCTACACGACGCTGACTGCAACCTTCTGGTTCATCTGCCGCGGCGATGACTGTGCGCTCGGGCGCATCCGGCCAGTCAGCCCGCCCACCGTGACGGGATGATCAGAGATGCGTACCCTGATCGGCCGACTGCCGGCCGGGATCGGGCTTTCGTGCCGTTTTAGCACCTAAGCCACAACCCTGGTGAACGCCTCCGCATTCCACACATCGGTGACACGCCCTCGTCAGCAGCACCCGGTCCACGAGGACTACCCTCACGAACACTCGTTTTGCCCCGCGTGCTCGCAGCGGACCATCAGCCCGTGAGGGAACCGCGCATCGGCACGAGCTTGGCCTCAGATTCAGCCAACTCGGCGTGCGGGTCGGAGCCGGCGACGATGCCGCACCCGGCGAAGAGACGGATTCGTCGCGCGTCCGCAGGATCAAGCGCACCGCAGCGCAGCGCGATGCCCCATTCGCCATCGCCGGAGGCGCCCATCCAGCCCACCGGCCCGGCATAGCGGCCGCGGTCCATCCCCTCAAGCTCCTCGATGAGATCGTCCGCCGTGGCTGTGGGGGTGCCGCAGACAGCGGCTGAGGGGTGCAGCGAAGCGGCCAGGGCGAGCGACGTCCCGCCGTTGCGCGTCCGCCCGGCGACGTCCGTCGCCAGATGCATGACGTTGGGCAGGTGTAGGACGAAGGGGGATTCGGGCACGTTGATCGAGGTGCAGTGTTCCGCCAGGGCCTCAGCGACGGAGCGAACCGCGTATTCGTGCTCTTCCAGGTCCTTGCTCGAGCGCGCCAGTGAGGCGGCGAGCGCGAGGTCGTGCTCGTCGTCCCCGGTGCGTCGGATCGTCCCGGCGAGCACCCGTGAGGTGACCAAGCCGCGCTCGAGTCGCACCAGCATCTCCGGAGTGGCCCCGACCAGGCCGTCGACGCAGAAGACCCACGTCCGTCCGTAGCCCGAAGCGAGGCGGCTGGTCAACAGGCGCGGGTCGATCGGCTCCTCGGCGTGGCCGAGCAGGTCGCGAGCCAGCACGACCTTGTCGACCTGGCCGTCGCCGATCCGTCGCACGGCCTGGGCGACGACCGCGCGCCACTGTTCGCCCGACAGGGCGCCGTCGGTGAAGGTGATCTGGCCGCGTGGACGCGAGGCGCTCACCGGTTCCACGGGCGCGAAACGGTAGGAGAGGTCGGTGGGTGGGGGCAGTGACGGCTGGGCAGCATTCTCGGGTGCTTCGTCCACCTGCTCAACCGTCTCGACCGTCGTGCGCCACCACGTGCCGTCGCGGTGGCCCAGGACGATGCGCGGCACGACGAGGCTCGCGCCGGCGGGGGAGTAAGGGGAGTAGGAGAAGCTGCCGAAGACGATCGGTCCGGTGCCCGCGAGTTCCACCTCGTCCTCGACGTCGGCCTGCTGCACGTTGCGGTGCCACCAGTTCTGCGCGTCCGCGAACCGCTGGGTTCCGCTCGTCGTCACGGCGGCCGCCCGTCCCCAGCCCACGAGGCCCTCGCCGTCGCGCACCCAGGTGCACAGGTCGCGGGCGGGCACACCACCGGGTAGCTGCTCCAGCAGGTTGCCGGGGTCGGCGATGCGCACGGTCCGGGCGCGCAGCCGCGTCCGTGGCAGTGGCGCGAGACGTGGCTGCGACTCTCTGGCCAGAGCGCCGTCGACGGGTGCTGGGCCGTCGCCGCGCGACCCCTGGGCCGGCGGCCGCGCAGGTCGAGCGGGCGAGGTCACAACGAGACAGTTTACGACCGATTCCGCAGCGGGCGTCCCCGACCCCGGTGCTGCCCATCGCCTACCCACCCGGCTCGCCTGCTGCCCAACGAGCCCACGCGCTGATGCGCTGACGCCTGCCCGCCGACGCAGGAGTGTCGGTGCCGGCAGGCAGAATGGCGAGCATGACCCGCGCCAGCCTGGACAAGCAGCCGTATGAGGTCGCGACGATGTTCGACGACGTCGCCGCGAGATACGACCTGACCAACGACGTCCTCACCGCCGGGATCGATCGCTATTGGCGACGCGCCGTCGTCGGCGAGGTCACGGCCCGCCCCGGTGAGAGGGTCCTGGACATCGCGGCCGGGACGGGCACGAGCAGCGTGCCATTCGCGGACGCGGGGGTGCACGTCGTGCCGGCTGACTTCTCCCTCGGCATGCTGCGCGAGGGGCGCCGCCATCGACCGGACCTGGCCTTCACCGCCGCGGACGCGACCCGGCCGCCGTTCGGCGACGACAGCTTCGACGCCGTGACGATGTCCTTCGGGCTGCGCAATGTCCAGGACACGGTCGGTGCCCTGGCCGAGTTCCGGCGCGTCGCCAAGCCCGGGGGGCGGCTCGTGATCTGCGAGTTCAGCCACCCGGGGAACCGACTCGTCCGCGGGGTCTACCAGCGCGCGATTCTCCGCTCGCTGCCGGCGATCGCCCGCCGGGTGAGCTCCAACCCCACCGCCTACGTCTACCTCGCCGAGTCCATCGCGGCGTGGCCCGATCAGGAGCAGCTGACTGAGCGCATCCGCGACGCGGGCTGGGCCGGGGTGGAATGCCGCAATCTCACGGGCGGCATCGTGGCCATCCACCGGGCGGTCCGGCTCGACTAGCCCGGTCCCGGAAGGCTCCGCGCGTCTGCGCGACCGACTGCGTTCGATCCGGTCGCCGCGGGTCGCGGATTCGCGTATCGTCGGACGGGCTTGTGAACGAATGCACGAGGAGAGGGCGCCGTGGGAGTAGGAGATCGGGACAGTGAGTCGGCCGACGTCATCGTCGTCGGCGCCGGTCCCGGAGGCTCGGCCACGGCCGCCTATCTCGCCGGCTACGGCCTCGACGTGGCGCTGTTGGAGAAGGCGACCTTCCCCCGCGACAAGATCTGCGGTGACGGACTGACCCCGCGCGCGGTCAAGGAACTCATCAGTCTCGGCATCGACACGACCGGATGGGCCCGCAACAAGGGCCTACAGATCGCGGCTGCCAAGCACACGCTCACCCTGGACTGGCCGCAGACCGCGACTTTCCCCGACTATGGCCTCGTGCGTCGCCGCACGGACTTCGACGAGACCCTGGCCCGGCACGCGGAGACCAGGGGCGCCCGTCTCATCGAGGGGATGAGCGTCCGAGCGCCGATCCGCGACGCAGCCTCGGGCCGCATCACCGGGGTCGAGGCCAAGGTCGTCGACTCGCGCGGCCGGGCTACGGGTGAGCGGCGCCGCTTCAGCGCCCCCGTGATCGTCGCCTCCGACGGAGTGTCCTCGCGGCTGGCGACCTCGATGGGCCGGACCAAACGGGACGACCGGCCGATGGGCGTGGCCGTGCGCTCGTACTTCGCGAGCCCGGCGATGACGAACACCGACTACATCGCCTCCTGGCTCGAGCTGTGGGTTCCCGAGGACGCGCGCGCGGATCCGAGCGACCCGGCGACGAAGAAGATCCTGCTCCCCGGCTACGGGTGGCTGTTCGCCACCGGCGACGGTGGCGTGAACATCGGCTTGGGGATGCTCGACACGTCACCGGCCTTCGGCACCGTCGACTACAAGGACGTGATGCGTCGGTGGGTCGCCACCCTGCCGGCGGAGTGGACGTGCACGCCCGAGACGATGACGGCCCCGATCCGTGGTGCGGCGCTGCCGATGTGCTTCAACCGCCAGCCCCTCTACGCCGACGGGCTGCTCCTCGTCGGCGATGCCGGCGGCATGGTCAATCCGTTCAACGGCGAGGGCATCGACTACGCCCTGCAGGCGGGGCGCGTGGCCGCCGAGTGCATCGTGCAGGCGCGCGCGCGGGACGCGGCCGGGGCGGAGCGGGCGCTGGCCTCCTACCAGGTGGCGATGAAGGATTCCCTCGGCGGCTATTTCACCCTCGGCCGACACTTCGCCGGGCTGATAGGCCACCCGGAGGTCATGCGGCTGGCGGTCAAGTACGGGCTGCCGCGCACGGCCCTCATGAGGCTCCTGCTGAAGATCATGGCCAACCTCACCGACAGCACCGGCGGGGGAGTGTCCGATCGCGCGATCAGCACCCTGGCTCGGCTGACCCCTTCGGCCTGAGAGAGGACGGGATTCACTAGGATGAGTCAAGTTCGGATCCCCGCTGCGGGCAGCCGTGCGGCGGCGAGCGTCGTCGCGGCCAGTTCCCAGGCCAGCCGCGACACGCGGGCGGCGTGGACGGGGTCCTCGCGGGGCCGGGCTGGGCAGGACAGACTGAGAGCGGACCGCGAAGTAGCAGCGACCAGACCGAAGCGAAAGGGGAGCATGTCGAGATGACCAGCCCCTATCTACCCATTCTCTTCTTCTTCGCCTGCGGGGTCGGATTCGCGGCCTTGTCGGTGCTCGGACTGGGCGTCATCGGTCCGAAGAAATACAACGCGGTGAAGTACGAGGCGTACGAGTGCGGCATCCAGCCCTCACCGCGAGCGGAGGCCGGTGGCCGGTTCCCGGTGAAGTACACGACGGTGGCGATGCTCTTCATCATCTTCGACATCGAGGCCGTCTTCCTCATCCCGTTCGCGGTGGCCTTCGACCAGCTCGGTCTGGCCGCACTCGCGGCGATGACCGTCTTCCTCATCAACGCTTTCTTCATTGCCGACGCCTATGTGTGGCGCCGCGGCGGATTGGAATGGGATTGATCCATGGGTGTTGAGGAGAAGCTCCCCTCAGGGGTGATGACCGGCAAGATCAGCGAGGTCGCCGGCTTCCTGCTCAAGACGTCGATGTGGCCGGCGACCTTCGGGCTGGCCTGCTGCGCCATCGAGATGATGGCGGTCGGCACGCCGGACTACGACATCGCTCGTTTCGGTATGGAGCGCTTCTCAGCGACTCCCCGGCAGGCGGACCTGATGATCGTGGCCGGCCGCGTCAGCCAGAAGATGGCGCCCGTCCTCCGCCAGGTCTACGACCAGATGCCCGAGCCCAAGTGGGTGATCGCGATGGGCGTCTGCGCCAGCTCCGGCGGCATGTTCAACAACTACGCGATCGTGCAGGGTGTCGACCACGTCGTGCCCGTCGACGTCTATCTGCCGGGTTGTCCGCCGCGCCCTCAGATGCTGCTCAACGCGATCATCATGCTGCACGAGCAGATCATCAAAGAGCCGCACCTGGGGGACCGTCGCGAGATCATCTGCAAGGTGGAGGAGGCGGCGTTGGCGACGACGCCGACGCACCAGATGAAGGGGCTGCTGGCGTGACGAACGACGCTGCGGCCACCGACGGCGTGCGCCCCGACGAGAACCTGCCCGCGACGCCCGGGACTGCCCCGGAGCCGAGCAAGCGCGGTGAGCGGCACGGCATGTTCGGGTCGTCGGACACCCCCGACACCTCCGGCTACGGGGGATTGGTCGCTCCGGTGCTCTTCCCGGCCGCGGCGACGCGGCCTTACGGGAGCTACTTCGACGTCATCGCCGACGCCCTCGGGGCGGCGCTGGCCCAGCGCGGCGAGGCGACGTACGAGGAGGCGACGAGTCACGTCGTCATCGATCGCGGCGAGATGACGATCTTCGTCGTCCGCGAGCACCTGCCCGCGGTAGCGCGAACGCTGCGGGACGACCCGGCGCTTCGGTTCGAGCTATGCCTAGGCGTGTCGGGCGTGCACTACCCCCATCAGGGCGGCAAGGAGCTGCACGCCGTCTACAGCTTTGCCTCGATCACGCACGGTTCGCGCCGTCTGCGCATCGAGGTCACCTGCCCGGACGACGACCGGCATATCCCCTCGATCGTCGGGACGTACCCGGCGACGACGTGGCACGAGCGCGAGACCTGGGACATGTTCGGCATCATCTTCGACGGGCACCCTGCTCTGACGCGCATCCTGATGCCCGATGACTGGCCCGGTCACCCGCAGCGCAAGGACTACCCTCTCGGCGGCATCCCGGTGGAGTACAAGGGCGCCACCATCCCGCCGCCGGACCAGCGGAGGTCGTACAACTGATGAGCGCCAACA
This sequence comes from Micrococcales bacterium, assembly GCA_030537915.1. Lineage (GTDB taxonomy): Bacteria > Actinomycetota > Actinomycetes > Actinomycetales > Dermatophilaceae > Kineosphaera. Next base: position 931 of record JAUNUZ010000097.1, on the reverse strand, counting down.
CGCACGAGCGAGCAAGCTCGCAGCCGAGCTCAGAGTCGCGCTCCCAGCCGGGGGTGTCTGCTGCGGGCGGAAGCAACGATTACGAGGACGGATACGTCATCGACGCCGGTGGCGGAGACTGGGACGACCTCGCGGCCGAGGCGATCGAGCACAGCGACGAACGGATCGTCGTCAACATGGGTCCGCAGCACCCCTCGACCCATGGCGTGCTCCGACTCATCCTCGAGCTCGACGGTGAGAACGTCACGGAGTGCCGGGTCGGCATCGGTTACCTGCACACCGGCATCGAGAAGAACATGGAGTTCCGCACCTGGACCCAGGGGGTGACCTTCTGCACTCGGATGGACTATCTCACTCCGATGTTCCAGGAGACGACCTACTGCCTGGGGATCGAGCGGCTCCTCGGCATAGAGGACCAGATCCCGGAGCGTGCGACCATCATCCGGGTCCTCATGATGGAGATGACCCGGATCTCCAGCCATCTCATCTGCCTGGGTACCGGCGGGATGGAGCTCGGCGCGACGACGATCATGACCGTTTCGTTCCGCGAGCGCGAGCGACTGCTCCGGTTCATCGAGGCCACGACCGGCCTGCGGATGAACAACGCCTACATCCGCCCGGGTGGGGTCGCCAACGACCTGCCCGTCGGCTGGAAAGACATCCTCGACACCGAGCTCCCGATGCTGCGGCAGGGTGTCCGTGAGCTCGAGGCGCTCATCGTGGAGAACCCGATCATCAAGGGCCGCCTCGAGCGCGTCGGGTACCTCGACCTCGCGGGCTGTATGGCGCTGGGGATCACCGGCCCGATGCTGCGCAGCGCGGGGATGCCCTACGACCTGCGCAAGACCAACCCCTACTGCGGGTACGAGACCTACGACTTCGACGTGTGCACGTGGGACACGGCCGACTCCTACGGGCGCCTGCGGGTCCG
>JAUNUZ010000096.1:6328-7787 GCA_030537915.1 Micrococcales bacterium | reverse complement strand
CCCGACATGGGATGTGAGCTGACGTATGGTGCGCCGCGCTGCTCACCGGTCGCCGTCGCGGGGGTCGACCGTTAACTCGCCTGCGCAATGGATCCACTCGCTCCGGTCGGCCGGAGAACTGCGCTGTGACGCGCCGCTCGCTGGCACTTGCCGGTGTCGAGTGCTAACTCAGAATCTAGGCTGCGATTAGCACTCGGTCAACTCGAGTGCCAACTCCGGTAGGCGCCACACTGACGAGATGGCCAATCTGAGGACGCGGGACGTCGCACTGCTGACCTCGCCTGCCGGGCTGGCCCTAGCAGCGGCTCTGCCACCGTACGCCGACGCCGACGCCCTTGGACTCGCGCAGCGGCTGCGGGCGCAGGGTCACGATCCTGACCTCATCGCGCTCACCCTCACGCAGTCCCGCCTACGAGCTCGCGCCACGGGCAAGCTCGGTGTCCTTGCTGATCGCCTGCTCCTGACCCCCGACGGCCTGGAGCAGGCGACCCGCCCAGCGCTCGCCGCACGGCACGCCGCACGGTTCGTCGCCGCCGGGGTGGAACGCGTGCTCGACCTGGGCTGCGGGCTCGGACTCGATGCTCTGGCCTTCGCGCAGGCTGGACTCTTCGTCGATGGCGTCGACGCTGACCCGGCCACCGCCGCCCTCGCCGCCCACAATCTGGCCTCCCACCCGGGGGCGCGGGCCACGGCCGGGCCGGCCGAGCAGGCGCTCGCCGGGCTCCGCCGCGACCCCAAACGGTTGGGCGTGTGGTTCGATCCCGCCCGACGAACCCCTGGGCGCACCGACGCCATCGGGCGCACACGTCGCGTGTTCGCCCTCGACCAGATCAGCCCCTCATGGGAATTCGTGCGGCAGACGGCGATGGCGGTGCCCGCCACCGGGGCGAAGCTCTCCCCCGGGTTCCCACACGCCAGCATCCCACCAGACTCGGAAGCCGAGTGGGTGTCCTTCGACGGGGAGGTTCTCGAATGCGCGCTGTGGTGGGGGCAGCTCGTGGAAAGGCCCGGACGCTCGGCGACAGTCCTGCGCCGGGACGGGTCGGCCTTCCGTATCTGGCAGGCGGAGCTGCCGGGTCTCGATAGGTCCGTCTCCCCCGGCGACGTCACGAGCGGGCGACCGCCCGCTCCGGGCGACTATCTCTACGACCCGGATCGCGCGGTGGTTCGCGCGGGGCTCGTCGGCGCCCTGGTTGCCCGGACCGGGGGCGCCCAGATCGGGCCCGACGCCGGCTACGTCGTCTCGCCAGATTGCCTCGACGTGCCGTGGGCCAGGCGGTTCGTCGTCCTCGAGACTCTCCCCGCGACCTCGAAAGCGATCCGTGCCTGGGCTCGCGCCACGGGCACGGGCCGAATGACGATCAAGAAGCGTGGCTCCCGCATCGATCCGGACCGCCTGCGCCGCAGCCTCAAGCTCGACGGGTCCGGCACCGAGGCCACCATCGTGCTCACCGCGCAC
>JAUNUZ010000096.1:0-6228 GCA_030537915.1 Micrococcales bacterium | reverse complement strand
GCCACCTCCGTCGCGCCCAGGCGGTGTCCCTATCCGGCGAGCACGGCGTGAGCGCGGCGCAGTCGGTCGCGCCACCACTGCGCACGCTCCGGAGCGGCCCCCAACCGACTCAGTGCAGCCGGGTCGGGCTCGACGTCACGGACGGCAAGCAGCCCGCCGACGGGCACGAGCGGGTGGACGGCGACGTCGTCGGCCAGGAGTTCGACAGTGCCCAAACCGCAGGCATGCTCCAAGGAAGGCAGCGCGGCGGCAAGTGCGACGCCCGCGCGGATCCCTATGGAGGTGTCGATCGCGCTCGAGACCACCGCGGGCAACCCGACCTCGTCGACAATGCGCAGCGCGGCGAGTACACCGCCCAGGGGCGCCACCTTGACGACGATGATGTCCGCGGCCTCGCGGCGTGCCACCTCGAGTGGATCCGCGGCGCGCCGGATCGACTCGTCCGCGGCGATCGGCACGTCGAGCCCGCGGCGCGCCAAGGCCACTCGGAGCCGGGCGAGTTCGTCGACGGTTCGGCACGGTTGCTCCGCGTATTCGAGCCCGAAGCGAGCGAACCGAGCGAGCGCGTCCAGTGCGTCCTGGACGCTCCAGGCGCCGTTCGCGTCGACGCGCAGCCGGACCGACGGCGCTACCTGCCGAACCGCGGCGAGGCGGTCGACGTCGTCCGCGAGCGCCTGGCCCGCCTGCGCGACCTTGACCTTGACGGTGCCGCAGCCGTCATACCGCGCGAGCACCGAGGCCACCTGAGCGGCGGGCACCGCGGGCACGGTCGCGTTGACGGGCACATCCGTGCGGAGCGGTGTCGGGAAGCCCACCCATGACGATTCGATTGCCGCCGCCAGCCAGCGCGCGGCCTCGCCATCCCCATACTCGAGGAAAGGCGCGAATTCTCCCCATCCGGCCGGACCGCGCAGGATCATGGCCTCTCGCACCGTCACTTCGCGGAAGCGCAGCCGCAGGGGCACGCTCACCACCTGGGCGCTGGCCAGCACTCGCTCTACGTCCGGGAGTTTCACGCCCACCAGTCTGACCCGACGTGGCCACAAGAGGCGGACCGGTGCTATCGCGCGGCGTCCTTAGAGCGCTATTCCGCCTCACCGCGCGACAGCCGATCCCGCGGGCTGCGCACGGGGGCAGGGATGGGGCCCCCCCCCGAATGGGCCGACAGCAGGTGCGCGCGAGCACCTCAGAAGTTGCGCGAGGCCTGGACCGCGGTCGCGACGATGACGGCGTTGATCTCGGCGAGGCTGCCGGCAGAAGGCGGCTGGTTCACCGGACGGTTCAGGCCCTGCAGGATCGGGCCGATCGCCCGCACCCCCGACGCGCGGTGTACGGCTTGGAAGGTGGCCTTCGCCGTCGCACCGTCGGGGAAGACGAACACCGTGCCGTTGCCGACCCCCTGCGAGGTCCCCTCGCGCCGCGAGGCCGCCGAAAAGGCGACCGGGCCCCGCACGTCGTAGTCAGGTCGGCGGGATTGGACCAGCTGCACCGCTTCGCGCACCCGGTGCACGTCCGGCTCGGCGGTCAGCGAGGCCGCGCTCGGCTCGATGAAGGAGATTCGGGGCGTGATTCCGACGGTCTGCGACTCCTCGGCCGCCCACAACGCGATGGCCGCGAGCTGCTCGGCGCTCGGCAGCGGGTTGAGCGTGCAGTCGGTGTAGGCGACTACCTCGTTCGCAAGGACGAGGTAGTGCACGGTCGAGACCACCTGGGCGTCGCAGCGCAGTCCGATGACGCGCTCGGCCCGCTCGCCCACCTCCTCGATGGGGCTGCGGGCGCCGCCGACGAGGCCGTCGACCCCGCCCGCCGCCAGCATGGCCAGTCCTGCATCGAACGCCTCGACGCCGTCGTCCGGCTCGATGATCTCCAGGCCGGGGGGCAGGTACAGGCCCGCGTCGGCCGCCGCGCGCTCGATGGCGACCCGCTGGCCGACGAGCACGCATCGGCATACGCTGCGCGCCTGCAGGTTGATCGCCGAGGCGAGCATCGCGGGGTCGGTTGAGTCCGCCACCGCGATGCGGCAGTCGGCACGCGAGGCCTGCGCAAGGACCTCGTGCCGGAACGCCGCGGGCGTCGAGCGGGGGATGGGTTTGCGTTGCGACATCTCCAGCAGCCAGGAGTCCTCGAAGGCGTCGGCCAACGTCTCCTTGACGAGCGTGGCGCGCTCCTCGTCGTCCGCGGGGATCTCGGGATCGAGGTGCATGACGCGGGTGGCTGTCTCGTAGGTGCGCTCGGACGACAGCAGGACGGGCAGCCCCGCGTCGAGCGCCGGTCGGCACAAGTCGAGGATCTGCTGGTCCGGTGCCGAAGCGGTGAGCAGCACCGCCCCTAGTCGGATCCCCTTGGTCTCGGCCAGTGCCGCCGCCATGAGCACCTCGTGGCGGTCACCTGGCACGACGATGAGTCGGCCGTCTTGAAGGGCGTCGAGGAAGCCGGGGACGGACTGCGCCGCAATCGTGACGTCCTGCACCCGACGGTTCTGGTCGCCGGCGCTGAGGACCTGCAGGCCTAGCTCGCGGACGACGTCGCAGACCCGCCGACGCGTGAACTCCGGGTGCGTGGGCACGGACGCGACGGTGCGCACACCCCGCGCCGCCAGAGCCTTCGGGTATTCGCCGGGGTCACGGTCGGCGGGGATGTGATTGACGACGATGCCGATGACGCGGCTGTCCTCACGCGTGCTCTCGTCTCGGGGCCGGCCCACGCCTGCCGTGGGGGCGAAGGCGGGCGCCCCCACGTTCGAGCGAAGGACGTATTGGCTGTGCGCCACCCCCACCTGGTGCCCGAGCCGCTCCGGATCCAGGCGAGCGGCGTTCGCGACGAGCAGTACGTCCGCGTCGAGGGTGCGGGCCATCTCGGCGTTGACGCGCCCGGAGTAGACCTGCTCGGTGCCCGGGGCGAGACCCTCGACGACGACGATCTGATGCGCGCCCAGGCAGTCGTGGGCCATGTCGATGACCTCCTCCATGAGCTCGCCGATCCGGTCGGCTGCGAGCATCTCCTCCAGGTGGGAGACGGCGATCGGGGCCGGTGGACGCTGGGATGTGGTGAGCCGGAAGAGATCGACGGAGGCGTCCTGACCGACCCAACGCGCCTGCGCGAAGGGCTTGAGGTAGCCGACGCTGAGCTGCCTACGCTCCAGCGCGTGAACCAGCCCGAGGCACGTGCTCGTCACTCCAGCACCATGATTCGTCGGAATGACGAGGATTCGACGGGCCATTGGGGTCTCCTCCCGCGGCGCGTCGCCCCGCGACGTCGGTATGGCACGGGGTCGAGGCGCGCCGACTTGACGGCTACCGCTGCCTATCGGCGCGAACCCCACGTGGCTGTAGGCCGTTCGGCCGGCTTCCCAGGATCGGTCGGGGTGGATCGCACAGGGCCGCGGCGATCCGATCGGCGAAGACCCGCGGCAGCGGGGGTAGTTCGTCACTGGAGAACCAGGTCGCCTGCAGATTCTCGTCGTCACCGACCCGAGGTGTCCCCTCCAGATAGCGACACCGGAACGTGTGATCGAGGTAGCGCGCCTGGTCACCGTTGACGTGGTGGACCAACTCCCCGGCGCTGACCCAGACCAGCGAGGTCACCTCGGCCCGCACGCACGCCTCCTCCCATACTTCTCGCACCGCGGCGACATGCGGGTCCTCCCCCGGGTCGACGATCCCCGTGACCGGACTCCACACGCCGGTGTCGGCGCGTCGCACGAGGAGGACCTGCGGGGCGCCGGATTCGGTCTCTGACACCACCACGGCCGTGCATCCGATGAGCCACAACGGGGCGTGCCCGACGTGGCGGCGCAGCTCGAGGATGAACTCGGGAATCGGCATGGGCCTACCGTAGGGCGACCTGCGACAGGGACTCGATCGTTCTGGGGGTGGGTCGCCGCGGCCGGCGGATGCCGCGCAACCTGGTTGGCCCAGTCACCTAGGCTGCGACGCGTGAGCACCGAACGCCTCGTTTCGCAGACCTTCGATCCATCGGCTTGGGCTTCGGTGCCGGGTCTCGACTTCAGCGACATCACCTACCACCGCAGCGTGCTGCCCGGACCGGTGCCGGGGCATCCGCTCGGGGCGGTGCGGATCGCCTTCGATCGGCCCGAGGTCCTCAATGCGTTCCGGCCGCACACCGTCGATGAGCTGTACCGGGCCATGGATCACGCGCGGATGACGCCCGATGTCGGCGTCGTCCTGCTCACCGGCAACGGCCCCGGGCCGCAGGGGACGGGAGCAGCGGGCAAGTGGTCCTTCTGCTCAGGAGGTGATCAGCGGATTCGCGGGCGCTCCGGCTACCAGTACGCAAGCGACGAGGCGAGCGCCGCCGGTGACGAGACCTCGAGCAGCGTCGACCAGGCGCGCGTCAAAGCCGAGGGTGGGCGGCTGCACATCCTGGAGGTCCAGCGCCTGATGCGGACGATGCCGAAGGTCGTGATCTCCCTCGTCGGGGGCTGGGCCGCGGGCGGCGGACACTCCCTGCACGTCGTCTCCGACCTGACGATCGCCTCGCGCGAGCACGCCCGCTTCAAGCAGACGGACGCGGACGTCGGCTCGTTCGATGCGGGCTACGGATCGGCCTACCTCGCGCGGATGGTGGGGCAGAAGTTCGCCCGCGAGATCTTCTTCCTCGGGCGTACCTATTCGGCGCAGGACATGCACCGGATGGGCGCGGTCAACCTCGTCGTGGACCACGCGGACCTGGAGCGTGAGGCGATCCAGGTGGCGCGCGAGATCCTGGGCAAATCACCGCAGGCGCAGCGGATGCTGAAGTTCGCGTTCAACCTCGTCGACGATGGGCTCGTGGGCCAGCAGGTCTTCGCCGGGGAGGCGACGCGACTGGCGTACATGACCGACGAGGCCGTCGAAGGGCGTGATCAGTTCCTACAGAAGCGTGACCCCGACTGGTCGCCCTTCCCCTGGTACTACTAGTTTCGGTCATTTCTGCAGGTCAGCCGCCCGGTGGGCCCGGCATAATGGCCGTTCCGCGCGACCTTGATCTCTATGGCTCGCTCGTGCCACCAGCCTTACCGGGCCTGCCCTGGAGCCAGTCGGCTGCGGCGCCGACGCCGTGATCTCGGCGCACCAGCTCGCCCACCCGGGTCGCGGACTCGACGTAGCCATCGCGATCTGGTCCGCGAGCGATGTCCCACAGGAGTTGACCCAGGCTCTCGACCGTCAGCGCTCGTCGGGGCAGTGGCTTCGGGCCCACGCCGAGTTGGTGGAGTCGGGCGCCGTGCAAAGGCTGGTCGAAGCCATGGGCGACGATCACGGACGGGACGCCGGCGGCCAGGGCGGTGTTCGTGGTCCCGGCGCCTCCGTGGTGGATGATCGCGGCGCAACGGGGGAACAGCCATCGATGGTCGACGTCGCGTTCGACCCTGACGGTCGCGGTCGACTCCAGGGCGGGTGCGCCGTCGTCGGGTCGATAGACGACCGTGACGCCGGCTGCCCGCGCTGCGCCATCGACAAGGCGGAGATCGGCGGCCGGATCGGGGCTCAGCATGCTGCCGAAGCCGAGGTAGACCGGCCTGGGGTGCGCGTCGAGCCATGCCACCAGGCAGGGGTCGGGCGGTCTCTGCGGGACGGGCAGCTCCCAGGCCCCGGTGACCAACGTGTTGGACGGCCAATCCGGCTGGGCCGGCAGGAGGGTCGCAGAGGCGGCGACGAGCACCGGCATCGACAGCGCCCGGGCCGCCACGGCCCGGGACGAGCGCCGAGGCAGGCGAAGGCGGCGGCGCACCACTCGATCCAGGGGACGGCCCAGTCTGATGCTGCCGGCCCACACGCCGTGGCGGGTCCACCACCGGTTGAACCGGGGGTACTTGGTGCCCGCCGACATCATGGCCAGCGGCCCGGCCGTCGGCAGCGTGGCGCTGAAGGTGACGTGCACCGGCCGACAGCCGCGTTCCTCGGCGAGTGTGAGAGCGGTGGCGACGCCGACGACCCCGGTGACCACGACGTCGTCGACGCGAATCTGCTCGATCAGGACGGGGGCCAAGGTGTGGGCGATACGCCGCAGCCATGCCCGCAGAGCCAAGGATGCGAGCACAGGGTTGCCGATCCACCTCTGCGCCCATCGCTGATCTACCCCGTTCTCGATGAGGCCAGCACCGAGACTGACGCACGGGATCCCGTGGGAGTGGGCAATGCCGGTGTACTCGGGGTGAGCCAGGACCAGTGTCTCGGTCCCGCGGTCCGCCAGCTCTCGGGCGAGGGCCACCAGGGGCACCACGTCGCC
>JAUNUZ010000095.1 GCA_030537915.1 Micrococcales bacterium | reverse complement strand
ATCGCCGGCCCGGACACTGCGGCGCTGCTGCTCGCACCGGCGCTGCTGCTGCTCACCAAGGCGCTGCGCCCGATCATCACTCTGCTGGAGTCGATCGCCAAGAGGCTGGTGCGCCTGTTCGGCGTCGAGCCCAAGAACGAGATGGCCTCGGCCTACACCGCGCAGGAGGTGCACGAGATCGTCCGGGAGTCGGCGCGGGAGGGGCTGCTGCAGGCCGAGCAGCACGGGCTGACGACGCGCGTCCTGGAGTTCAGCGACCGGGTGGCCTCGGACGTGGCGGTGCCGACGGACGACCTCGTCACGGTGAGCCTCGCGGTGACGCCGGGTGAGGTGGAGCGGCTCGTGGCCAAGCGCGGCTTCTCCCGTTTCCCGGTGGTGACGACCGGCGCCACAACCGGCGCCACGACTGACGCCGCGACCGGTGGCGCGACCGGCGAATCGGCGGGTGAGCTGGCCGGCTACCTGCACCTGAAGGACATCCTCTACGCCGACGACGTACAGCGGGATGAGCCGGTGCCCCGCAAGCGCATCCGCCCGTTGGCCACCGTGCGAACCCGCGACGAGGTCGAGGATGTGCTCGCGACGATGCAGCAGACGGGCTCCCACCTGGCTCGGGTCGTCGACGACGCGGATGCCGTGGTCGGGGTCGTCTTCCTCGAGGACGTCCTCGAGGAGCTCGTCGGCGAAGTCACCGACGACAGCCAGCTCGCCTCGGACGGTCGTCGGCGACCCTGAGCCCGGCCGCCCTCGCTGGTGCTGCACGTGGCTGTCAGCGTTCTGGTCTACCGGCTCCCGGACTTGGCCTCCATGCCCAGCAGCGCCGCGGCGGTCCGGGCGTCGATGACGAGATCGGTGACGACTCCGGCGCTCAGGGCACCGACCAGCGCCGGGACCTTGTGTTCACCGACGACGACGCACATCCGCCGGGGGATGCGCGCGAGCTCGCGGGGTGTCGGCCCTGAGGCGCGGGTGTTGATCTCGATGTCCTCGTAGCTGCCGTCCTGCCGCAGGAAGACCGTGCACACATCCCCGACGACCCGCTGCCGGCCCAGCTCGCGCGCGTCGGTCGCGCGCAGATAGCCGGCGCGATAGACCTCCGAGGCCAGCGTGCCCTGCGTCGCGCCCACCCCGAAGACCGCGAAGTCGGCCCGCGCCCGCAACTGCAGGAGGTGCCGGACGGCGCTCTCGCGCCACATCGCTTCCTTGGTATCGGCGTAGTCGAAGATCGCCGGGGTGGGGAAGTAGGCGATGTCGGCGTCGAACGCGCTCGCGATTGCGCTGAGCAGCTCTTGGGCGTAGAGGACCCCCGAGGGTCGGGTGTGCACCGAGCCGTTGAGCTGCACGATCGTCACGCCCGTCGTGGGCACGGGCGTGAGGTGGGCGGCGATCGCCGAAACCGTCGTCCCCCAGGCGATGCCGACCGTGGTGCCGGGCTCGACCCACGAGGTGAGCAGGCGGGCCGCGACGCGCGCGACCTGGTCGAGGCGCTGGTGATCGGGGGCGTTGTCGCGGACCTCGACGACGTGGGCCCGGACGCCGAAGCGGCGCGTGAGGTTGTCGGCCGTGTGCTTGCCCGTCGCCGCGTCGTCGGCGACCGTGATCCGCACGAGCCCGGTCTTGCGAGCCTGCTTCAGGAGGCGAGACACGGTGGATCGCGAAACGCGCAACGTCGAGGCGATGGAGTCCATCGTCTCGTCCTGCAGGTAGTACAGCTGCGCGGCACGTCGCGCGCTGTCGGCGGCGTTCACACCGGCCTCCTTCCAGATGCACGTTTGTGCATCATGCTGGACCATACGTGCAAGGAGTCGCCACCCTAGGGTGAACAGACCGATCACGATGACCTCTCCGGGCCATCCAGAGCAGAGGACTGATCGCCAATGACGTCAACAGCCTTGACCCCGCAGAAGCGGACCGTGGCCCTAGCCGAGATGAGTTCCGAGGAGCCCTTGGACATCCTGGTGATCGGGGGCGGGGTCACCGGCGCCGGCATCGTGCTCGACGCCGTCACCCGCGGCCTGCGGGTTGGCATCGTCGAGGCCCAGGACTGGGCGAGCGGCACCTCGAGCCGCTCGAGCAAGCTCGTCCACGGCGGGCTGCGCTACCTGCAGCAGTTCGACTTCAAGCTTGTCTTCGAGGCGTTGCACGAGCGCGAGCACCTGTTGGACACACTCGCCCCCCACCTTGTGCGGCCCGTCTCCTTCCTCTACCCGCTGAGCAAGAAGTACGTCGAGCGGCCCTACGTGACGGCCGGGGTCGGGCTCTACGACGTCTTCGCCCGCATCGGCGCCCGCGGTCAGGCCGCTATGCCGTTCCACCGGCACTACTCCAGCAGCGGTGTGCTGGAGGAGTTCCCGGACGCCAAGCCCGACGCGATGATCGGCGCGATCAAGTATTGGGACGCGACCGTCGACGACGCCCGCCTCACCCTGGCGCTGGTGCGCACCGCGGTTCAGTTCGGGGCCTATGCGGCGAGCCGCACCCGGGTCGATGAGCTCACCAAGTCGGGCGGCCGCGTCGACGGGGCGATCGTCACCGACCTCGAGACCGGCCAGCAGCAGACGATCAAGGCCGCCGTCGTCATCGCCGCGGCCGGGGTGTGGACCGAAGAGGTTCAGGACCGCGCGGGAGCGCAGGGTGGTCTGAAGGTACTGGCCTCCAAGGGCGTGCACATCGTCGTCCCGCGCGAGCGGATCGCCGGCACGACCGGGGTCATCCTGCAGACCGAGAAGTCGGTGCTCTTCATCATCCCGTGGAGCCGCTACTGGATCATCGGCACGACGGACACGCCCTACCACCAGGATCTGACGCACCCCGTCGTGACGAAGTCCGACATCGACTACATCATCGAGCACGCGAACGTGATCCTCGACCGGCCGCTGACCCGCGAGGACGTCATCGGGTCATGGGCCGGCCTGCGCCCGCTCCTGCAGCCGGGCACGCTCGGCGAAGACGAGGCCTCCTCGACCAAGGTGTCGCGCGAGCACACCGTCACCGAGGCCACCCCGGGGCTCATCACGATCGCGGGCGGAAAGCTGACGACCTACCGGGTCATGGCGCAGGACGCCGTCGACTTCGCGATCGGTGCCGAGCGCGCCAAGGCCCGCCCGTCCCTGACGGAGAAGACCCCGCTGCTCGGAGCCGTCGGCTACGAGACCTACCAGCGGCGAGCGGACAAGATCGCGGCGCACTACGACGTGAGTCGCTTCATGATCGACCACATGCTGCACCGCTACGGGGCGTTGCTGCCCGAACTGCTCGACATGGTCGCGGAGCGTCCCGACCTGGGGCGGCCCCTGGAGGCCACCCCCGCCTACCTGCGCGCCGAGATCGCCTACGCGTGCACTAACGAGGGCGTCCTGCACCTGGAGGACATCATGACGACCCGCACCCGGCTCACGTACGAGATGCGCGGGCAGGGCCGGGCCGCCGTCCCGGAGATCGCGGCCATCGCCGCCGAATACCTCGACTGGGATGACGCACGTCGCGACGCCGAGATCGCCGCCTACCAGGCGCGCTGCGATGCAGAGGACGCTGCCGCCCAACTCAGCGACGAGGAGGCGGCCACCGCGGCCCGCAGCGAGGCGACCGAGGTCACCGACCTCATCACCAACTAGCGCAACCCGCAACGCATTTCGGCCCCGGTCGACCGCGCGATGCCCGCGGTCGCCCGGGTGATGGGCCGTGCCCGCCTGTCCTCCGCAGTGACCCCGTAACCCGGTCTGACACCCCGGTCTCAAAGGAGAGAGAACCATGCTGTTGTCACTTGCTCAGGCAGCCGCCGCTGCACCGGTTTCGACGGGGGCGTTGTTCTCATCGGAGTTCGTGGGGACGGCCATCCTCTGTCTGCTCGGTGGCGGCGTCGTCGCCAATGCCATCTTGCCCGCAGCCAAGGGCGCGGGCGGTGGACCGATGATGATCCACTGGGGATGGGGCCTCGGCGTCTTCGCCGGTGTGTATGTCGCCTATCGCAGCGGAGCGCACATCAATCCCGCCGTGACCTTGGGCCTCTTGGCCAACGGCGCGGCCGAGTACGCGCCCGGAGTCCCCGTGACGCTCGGCACGACCCTCACCTACCTGAGCGCACAGCTGCTGGGCGGAGTTGTCGGTGGCGTGTGCGTCTGGCTGGCCTACAAGAAGCAGTTCGATGAGGATGCCGCGGACGGCCTCAAGCTGGGCGTCTTCGCGACGGGGCCGGAGGTGCGCAGCCCGTTCTGGAATGTGGTGACCGAGGTGTTCGGCACGTTCGTGCTCGTCTTCGTCATCCTGCTGTTCGCCAAGACGCCGACGCAGATCGGCCCGCTGGCGGTTGCCTTGCTCGTCGTCGGCATCGGCGCGAGCCTGGGTGGCCCCACCGGTTATGCCATCAACCCCGCGCGTGACCTCGGCCCGCGCATCGCGCACGCCATCCTGCCCATTCCCAACAAGGGCAGCAGCGACTGGGGCTACTCCTGGGTCCCGATCGTCGGGCCGATCATCGGTGGCGTCCTGGCCGGACTGTTCGCCCAGGTCTTCTGATCATCCGAACCCGATCGTCCGCACGAGCAGCTCACCCGATCAATTCGCGCACCACCCATTCACAATGAAGTGAGGAAGCGATGAGTAGCAAGAAGTACGTCATGGCCATCGACCAGGGCACCACGAGCAGCCGGGCGATCATCTTCGACCACGCGGGTCAGATCGTCAGCACCGGCCAACTCGAGCACGAGCAGATCCTGCCCCGCGCAGGCTGGGTAGAGCACGACCCCAAGGAGATCTGGCAGAACGTGCGGCGCGCGGTCGCCCAGGCGCTCGCCGATTCGCCCGACCTCACGCACAGAGACCTTGCGGCAGTGGGCATCACCAACCAGCGCGAGACCGCTGTCGTGTGGGACAAGACGACGGGGGAGCCCGTCTACAACGCGATCGTCTGGCAGGACACGCGCACCCAGAAGATCGTCGAGGAGCTGGCCGGCAAGAAGGGGCTCGACCGCTACAAGGACGTCTGTGGCCTGCCGCTCGCCACGTATTTCGCCGGGCCCAAGGTCAAGTGGATCCTCGACAATGTCGAAGGGGCCCGGGAGAAGGCCGACAAGGGCGACCTGCTCATGGGCACGACCGATTCCTGGGTTCTGTGGAACATGACCGGCGGCAGCAAGGGTGGCCTGCACGTCACCGACGTGACGAATGCGTCGCGGACCATGCTCATGGACCTGCGCACCCTGAAGTGGAACAAGAAGATCGCCAAGGACATGGGCATCCCCATGTCGATGCTCCCGCAGATCATGTCCTCCTCCCAGGAGTATGCGACGGGCCGGGAGAACGGCCTCTTGTCCGGCGTGCCGATCGCGGGGATTCTCGGTGACCAGCAGGCTGCGACCTTCGGCCAGGCGTGTTTCGAGAAGGGCATGGTGAAGAACACCTACGGCACCGGCTGCTTCATGCTCATGAATACCGGCACCGAGATCGTCCCCTCGGAGAACGGGCTGCTCACGACGGTCTGCTACAAGATCGGCGACCAGGACACGGTCTACGCCCTTGAGGGGTCGATCGCCGTCGCGGGCTCACTCATCCAATGGCTGCGCGACAACCTGGGGATCATCTCCTCCGCCCCCGAGGCTGAGGAGCTGGCAAAGAAGGTCGACAACAACGGCGGCGCCTACTTCGTGCCGGCCTTCTCGGGGCTGTTCGCACCGCACTGGCGTTCGGACGCCCGCGGCGCGCTCGTCGGGATGACGCGCTTCATCAACAAGGGGCACATTGCTCGCGCAGCGCTCGAGGCGACCGCCTTCCAGACCCGCGAGGTCATCGACGCGATGAACGCCGACTCCGGGGTCGACCTCACCGAGCTCAAGGTCGACGGCGGGATGACCGAGAACACGCTGCTTATGCAGTTCCAGGCCGACCAGCTCGGCGTGCCGGTCGTGCGCCCGCAGATCGCGGAGACGACGGCGCTGGGTGCGGCCTACGCGGCCGGCATCGCCGTCGGCTTCTGGGAGGGCGAGCAGGACGTCATCGACAACTGGGTCGAGGGCAAGCGCTGGGAGCCCCAGGCCGAGGACGAGGAGCGGGAGCGGGAGTACCGCAACTGGAAGAAGGCCGTCACCAAGACCTTCGACTGGGTCGACGACGACGTCGACTGACCTGCCACGCCGGCTGATCCCCCTACCTCCATCGCCGAAGGCTTGGCGTTTGCGCCCAGGTGCGGCGTCGTTGCGTGGCGCCTGCCGGGCGGCCTGCGGCGATGGAGTAACGGGGCTTGGTCCTTGGTCCCACCATGGGGCCGGTCGCAGATTCCCTTGCCTGCTCGGGGTGCGAGTCGCCAGACTCAGCAGATGCAGCGAATCTCACTGGCAGCCTTGGCCCGGCAACAGCTCGACTCCGCTCGCCGGGCGAGTGGTGGACACACCGCCGACACCGTCTACGGCGGGCGGGAGAAGGTGCTGCGCCAGACAGTGATCGGCATGGTCGAGGGAGCGTCGCTGGCCGAGCACGAGAACCCGGGGGAGGCCACCGTGCATGTGCTGCTGGGGCGGGTCCGGCTATCCAGCGGTGAGCTGTCTTGGGAGGCACGCTCGGGTGACATGATCTTCGTGCCCGACGCCCGGCACAGCGTGGAGGCGCTGGAGGACTCAGCGATCCTGCTCACCGTCGCGAAACTTCCCTGATCTGAAGGGTCTGAGCAACCGCGAAGAGTCGAATGCGCGTAGGGCCCGTAGCTACGCCCATGGCACGACGGGCACGAGCAGACGGGACGGGTGATCGGCGCCCCAGTGCAGGATGCCGCGACCTCGGCGACTACGCACATAGTGCGTGGGGAAGTGGCCGAACAATGGGTTGCGTGGTTCGAGGTAGCGCCCTGCCACCAACAGGCGCAGCTGGTCGCCCGCGCGGAAGAGCGTCGAAGAACCCGTGAGTGGAATCGCCAGGGGAACGAGCTCGCCGGGCGAGATCGGTTGCACAGTGCGGAAGGTGTGCTCGGGTTGGTGTGGCGCGCAGAGATCCTCGTCGAGTTCGCGTAGGGAGGTCCGCAGCCGACCGGATGCGACGCGGTCGCGTCCGTACCCGTACGAGCCTTCGAAGCCCACCATCTGACCGCCGCTGCGCTTCTCGACTCCGACGAAGATATTGGCGTCGTCGGCGTCCTCCAACGACATCCACACTTTCAGCTCCATCGGCCCCGTGAGTTCGACGTCCTCATCGACGCTCCAGGTGAACGCCGCTGCCCCGTGCCTCAGATCGAATCCGGTGCTGCCCGCGTCGCCGGCCCCCCTGCGCAGCGTGCCTTCGGCGCCCAGGTGAAGCTCTGTCCACACCGTGCGCGCGAGTGGCCACTCGTGCTCATCACGCACATCGACGACCTCCCTCCCGCTCTCGCGGATCTCGAGCCGCAGTGGCGGGGGCTTGGGCACGTCACGACCCTTCAGGTAACGGTCGAAGAACTGCAACTGCGCGCAGCGAGCGGGGACGCCGTAGAACGTCGCCCACTTGGGTCCGCGATGTGTGTAGGCGAACCGATCCGTTGAGCCCACGCGCTGGAACGCACGCATCGATCCTGCGCTGTGCACGTTGGCGTCCGAGAAGCTCGTGCACACCAGCATCGGCACCGTGATGTCCGCGAGGTCCGGGGTGATGGCGTCCCACCACGCATCTCGCAGCGGATGCGCTTTGCGCTCCTTGCCCAGATCGACGCTGAGCCGGGCAACGCGCATGGACATCGAGAGCCAGATCCGCGCGAAGCCGTCCTCGACCACGCCGCCCGGGGTCATCAGGTCGCGGTAGGCGTCCGTGAAGCCTTCCCACGGGCAGATCGCCTTCAGGCTGGGC
>JAUNUZ010000094.1 GCA_030537915.1 Micrococcales bacterium | reverse complement strand
ACCGTCGTTCGGCCCCAGGTCGGGGACCTTGAAGCGCTTGCGAGGGGCGTGTCCACCCGCCCCGTCGAAGGCAAATAGAGCCTTTCGCGGGTAGCATCGAGGCCTTGACGAAGAGTCAGGCACTCGTCGCTGAAGGGAGTACATGGTGATGGAGGACAAGAGGTCTCCTGCTCTGCTTGCGGGTGTTGACTTCCGTGGGACGAATAACGCGACGGAGCGAGTCTCCGAGCACATCAAGCCAGGTAGGAAGCGGGCTCCGTTCCTGCGCTACATTCGCATCAACCTCCCGCGGACCGTCCGGCTGGTTCTCCTGGCGGTCGTCGCCCTCATTGGGATGACAGCCGCGGCCACCGCGCTCGGTGACATCGAACCCTTCCCGTTCGGCGATCCGGTCCTGTGGGCCGTCTGCGCAACGGCAGTGAGCTTTGTTGTGGTGGGGCTCGTGACCTCGGCCCGCCTCTGGGCCTGGGGCGCGGGAATCGCCGGCGCCGCGATCCTGATCTACCTCGTCGGCATCGCTGGAACCGCACCGTATGTCTGGAACGGCGCCAGCATCCCGCAGGCCGCTCTGTGGAACCTCCTGCTGTTCGCATCGTTGGCTTATCTGGTCCTGTACGCGGCATTGCGGTACGGCATGATCGTCGCCGCTCCGGACAGCCAGAATTTCATGGACTGAGAAGGAGGTCCGACATGGGTCTTGGATTTCCCTGGTGGCTCCGCGTGGAGCATTTCCTCAACATCATCTTCATCTCGTTCCTGGTTCGCTCGGGCATCGAAATTCTGGGCACCTACCCAAAGTTGTACCGCTCGCAGCACAACGTCTCAGGCACGTCTTGGGCTCAGTTCACAATTCAGGAGCAGTCGAAACACAAGTACTACACGGTCGGTGGTGAGTACGATGACTACTCCCCCCGAATCTCCTTGCCGGGCCGCGGGCTGTTAGGTCTGGGCCGCTACTGGCACTTCATCACCGTCACCGGATTCGTCGCCAGCTGGGTGATCTACTTCGTTCTGCTCATCGTCACCGGACAGTGGCGACGCTACGTGCCCACCTCACTGGACGTCTTTGTTCAGGCCGGGAAGGACCTGCTGAGCTACCTGGCTTTCCAGGTTCCTGAACCCGCGGCGGGGGCGGTTTTCAACGGGATTCAGCAGCTGGCCTACGGGGGCGTGATCCTGATCATCACGCCGCTGGTGATCATCACGGGCGCTTTCCAGTCCCCCGCCATCGCCAACCATTTCTCCCGCATCACTCGGGCGGTTGGTGGCCGCCAGGTAATCCGCAGCATCCACTTCTTCTGTCTCGTTGGCTACGTCGTCTTCTTCGTCATCCACGTGGCCATGGTGGTCATTCATGGCTATATGCACGAGACCGCGAAAATGGTGTTCGGGAATTCAGACTTGCCACTGGCGGGTGGGCTCATCTTCTCCCTCGGGCTCCTTCTCGTGATAATCCTTCACGTCGTCGCCACCAAGTGGACGCTCAAGGACGGCCGCGGCGTCGAGAGGCTCGCCAACGTGGTCGTGCGGCCATGGTCGAACCTGCTCTACAAACTGCCGGCGCGGATGCACTACGACCGCTCCAACGTCTCCGGCGAGGACAAGGGACTGGAGAACACCACACACAACTTCCGTGGCAGTGGCAGGCCACCAGAGACCGAGGAATACCTGGCCCTGATGGCCAACGGCTACGAAGACGATTACGTGCTTGAGATCGGGGGGTACGTCGAACGCCCGATGACGCTGACCGTGCGAGATCTGCGCGAGCTCGCCAACGGCCATTCCCAGACCACCCTTCACCACTGCGTCCAGGGGTTCACCTCGATTGGGAAGTGGCGCGGGATCACCGTCTCAGACCTGCTGGACCTTGCCGTTCCGCTTCCCGGAGCAACGGACGTCATGTACACGAGCTTCCAGAACATGGGCCGCGACGACGCACTCTATGAGGGCGGCATGTACTACGAGTCCAACCCGATGGTGGAGGCACGGATGCCACAGACGCTCATCGCTTTCGAACTGAACGACGACGGTGAGATCCCGGCCAAGAACGGCGCACCCGTTCGACTTCGCATGGAGACCTCGACCGGGTTCCGGAGCCTGAAGTGGCTGGAACGCATCGAGGTGGTCAACCGCTACGACATCGTCGGCGAGGGACGCGGCGGTTATTTCGAGGACGCCGACTTCTACGACCGCAACCAGTTGATTTGATGACCAGCAAGAGGGGAAGGAAAGGCGCCATGTCGACGACGACGGGACATGTTCGGCCACGGACCCAGGCGGAGCTCGACGCGCGGATCGCGCAGTTGCCCCGTCCAGTGCGCAACACATTCAGAGGAATGTTTCCACTGCACGAGGACATCGAACTGTCCGACGCGCAGGTCCAGATCGTGCTCGACTACGTCGCTGAAGTGAACTTTCACCTGCCGGGCGCTACCCCCCAAGATTTCCTCGTTGTTCGCTGGGCTCGCTACACGGGATTCCAGTTCCTGAAGGAACCGTTGGAGGCATATGCCGTCGGGCTTCGCTGCACGTATCCGGGCCTCGAAGACCACCACACTTTCATCCGAATGTCCTGGGGACAACTCATGGGTGATGCCCAAGCACCTCGTCTGCCTGTCAACGAACCCGTGTTGGCAAGCGACATGTTGATGCTCACCCGCTACCGCGACACCCGCACAGGGCCGTCGACAACGGGCGTCGACTCGTACGCAACGAGCACCGGCGAGGGCGTCCCCGGCGTTGCTTTCGACCTCAAACTGCTGGAAGGTGCGCTCGACGATGTCCTGGCCTTGAAGGCCACGGGCAAGGGCCGCGGAATCAACGCATGGTGGGACCCCGCCATCAACTGGGGCGTTGCCATGGCCGGGCGTTATCCACGCCTGAAGTACTTCGAGTCCAAGGGTCGCCTGGACGAAATGGAATTGGCCACGCTGCGTACCTTCGAGCAGCGTGCAGCCGAGGCGGAGCCTGTGTTCCGAGAGCTAGGTCTGGCCTCGCCCGCGCCAGTCGCGGACGCGACGCTAAAGCAGGCGGAAAGAGCCGAGAGTGGAGACTTCCTTTCCCGCCACCGGATCCGTAACCCGCGACCGCTCACCGAGTCCCGACCCAAGAGCGACCCTGGACTCGATATTGGAAGCCGGCCCTACACCGAAGATCGGGAAGGCTCGGTCACCCCGTCATCTGACGGTCCAAAGCCGCGCCCCCGCGGGCACACTGGTCCGGATTCCACGCCTTGACGCCGCCCCTCACGAGCCACCTGCAAGCACAGCAGACGCAGTAGGCGCTTAGCCGGCGTCCCCGGTCTGAACGGCCCACAAACTTGCGTACGTGCCGCCGACGGCCAGCAATTCGTCATGGGTCCCGGACTCGATGATGCGACCGGCGTCGAGCACCCAGATACGGTCGGCACGCCGGACCGTGGACAGGCGGTGGGCGACGACGATCGCGGTGCAGTTCAGCGTCGCGCGGCGCAGCGAGCGCTGGATCGCCGCCTCGGTCTCGTTGTCCACCGCGCTTGTCGCCTCGTCGAGCACGAGCACGGCCGGCTCCCGCAGCAGCGCCCGGGCCAGCGCGAGCCGCTGACGCTGGCCACCGGACAGGGTGACACCTCGCTCCCCCACCAACGTGTCGAGCCCGTGCGGCATCGCGTCGATGAAATCCAGCGCGGCCGCCGCGCGGGCTGCCTCGCGCACCTGCTCACGGGTCGCGTCGGGGCGCCCGTAGGCGATGTTGTCGGCCACGGTTCCGGCGAAGACGAAGATGTCCTGTGCGACGTAGCCCAGGCAGCCCCGCAACGAATCCCAGTCGAGGTCGCGCACGTCGCGCCCGTCGAGCAGCACCTGTCCAGAACGTGGGTCGTCGAAGCGCAGCACGAGTCGCAGCAGCGTCGACTTGCCCGCGCCGGTCGGCCCGACGACCGCGTGCGTCTCGCCCGCGGGCACGACCAGATGGAGGTCGTGCAGCACGTGCGGGTGCTCGCCGTAGCCGGTGCTCACGCCCCGCAGTTCGATCCGCCCCGCCGAGCGGCCCGGCAGCGAGACATCACCGGCCGGGACGGTGACGGGCTCGTTGAGCAACAGCAGGATTCGGGCGGCGCTTGCCCTACCGCGCTGATAGTGGTCGAGGACCTGGGCGATGTCGGTGAGCGGCCACAGCAGACGCTGGGTCATGAACACGAGCACCGAATACAGGCCGACCTCGAGGGTGCCGTTGAGCGTGGCCCAGCCGCCGAAGAGCAGGGTGCACGTGAAACCGGTGAGGATCGCCATCCGGACCAGCGGCACGAAGGCCGCCGAGGACCGGATCGCCGTGATGTTCGCGCGCCGGTAGGCGTCGGAGACGGCCGCGATCCGGTCCCGCTCACGGCCCTCGGCGGTGAAGGCCTTGATCGTGGAGATGCCCGCGAGGTTCGCGCTCAGCGCACCCGACAGCTCCGCCACCGCCTGGCGGACGCCGACGTAGAGGGGCTCGAGCCGCTTCTGGAACCATAGTGATCCGACGATGATCACGGGGATCGGCAAGAAGGCCAGGACCAGCAGCTGCCACGACGCGATGGCGAAGACGATCCCGACGAGAATCACGTTGAGTGCGGTCTGCAGGATCGCCGGCGCGCCGATATCGAGGAATCGCTCGAGCTGGTTGACGTCGTCGTTGAGCGTGGCGAGGGTCGTGCCGGTGGCCCTCGACTCGTGCCAGGCCAGGTCGAGGTGTTGCACGTGGTCGTAGGCCTCGACGCGTAGGTCGTGCTCGACGCCCTGCGCGACGGATCGCCACAGGACGTCGGCGACATACTCCGAGGCGGACTCGACCACCCAGACCACCACGTTGATGACGGCGAGCCATGCGAGCTGGGCGTAGCGGGACTCGACGCCCAGGAGCTGCCCCACGAAGGAGGAGTCCCCGCGCACGACCACGTCGACCGCCGCCCCGATAAGGAGCTCCGGCACGATGTCGGCGATCTTGTTGACGACCGAGGCGACGATGGCGCCCACGAGCCGAGGCCGATGCCGCCGGTAGCGCGACCACAGCGCGTGCAGCGGGCGCTGCGGATCGATGGTGCTCACCGGCATGGGCCTCACAGCCATGACACGTGCCCCCGCAACAGGGTGTAGCCGACGAACGCGGCGACGTCGAGCAGCGTGTGCGCGACCACAAGCGGCATGACACGTCGGGTGCGGGCGTAGACGAGCCCGAAGACCAGTCCCATGACGACGTTTCCGACGAAGCCGCCGAAGCCCTGGTAGAGGTGGTAGCCGCCCCGGATAAGCGCCGAGACGCCGATGATCGTCGCCAGGTGCCAGCCGGCCTGCCCCCACCTCGTGAAAAGGTAGGCGAGCATGACGACCTCTTCGAGGATCGCATTCTTCGCCGCGGCCAGGACGAGCACCGGGACGGCCCACCAGACGGCCTCGAGCCCCGCCGCGGACACCGTGGCGTTGAGCCCGAGGGAGCGAGCCACGACGTAGAGCCCCAAACCCGGGATACCGGCGAGCGCGGTGAGCCCGGCGCCCACTGCGAAGTCCCGGCCGGGTCGGCGTAGGTCGGCCCCGACGAGGGCGCGAGCGCGGACGTCGTCGCGGGTCAGCAGGTGCAGGGCGAGCAGCGCGGGCATGACGCCCAGCCCGACGTTGGCGAGCTGGAAGGCGAGATCGAGCCAGGGCCGATCCGGTGTCACCGCCTGATTGAGCGCGGCGGTTTGCTCGTTGAGGGCGACCCGCGCGGTGAGCAGCTTGATGATCTCCAGCACCGCATAAATCGCGGACGCGCCGAGCGACACCCCCAGGACGAGGACGGTCTCGGTGACGAGGGCGCGCGGCGCCGCGCTCGTCACGGGTAACAGCTTGGGACTGCTGGTGTTCACAGTCGGCCATCCTGCCGGATGCCACCGACGCGACCTACACATGCGTCGGGTGGGCCGCCGGGCCGACACCCGCACCGTCGTCAAGCACGTCCTGGCGCACGAGCCAGGGTCGCTGGCCGGGGCGCAGAACCTCTCTACGTGAAGAGCTTGTAAAGACCCCCTACGTGAAGAGCTTGTAGAGCTCGTTGACGGCGAGCGCCAGGAAGAAGAGCGTGCAGACACCCATCAGGGCATTGGACAACGGCCCATTGCGCCACTGCCGCGGCACCCGGTCGCTGTTCAGGATCCACAGCAGGGTGAACGACAGGAACGGCATGAAGAACGAGCCGAGAACGCCGTAGGCGAGGATCAAAACGACCGGCTGGCCGAGGAACAACATCACCATCGGCGGGAAGGTCAGCCACAGGATGTAGGCCTTGTAATAGCGGCCGCCGGACTGCGTGTGGGGGTGGCCCGTCGGCAGGTGCCGCACGTGCCCGACGAAGTCGGCGAACATCATCGAGACGCCGTTCCACACGCCCAGCAGCGATGACATGGCCGCGGCCCAGAAACCGACCAGGAAGGTCTTGCCGGCCCATGTGCCGTAGCGCTGTTCGAGGACACCCGACAGGTCCAGCAGACCCTTGTCGCCGGAGCTGACGGTGAGCCCGGCCGAATACAGCAGCTCGGCGCCCACGATGAGGGTCGCGACGACGAAGATGCCGGTGACGACATAGGCGATCGTGTTGTCGATCCGCATGACCTTCATGAACGTTGGTGTCGTCCAGCCCTTCTCGCGGATCCAGTAGCCGTAGGCCGCGAGCGTGATCGTGCCGCCGACACCACCCGCGACGGACAGGACGTTGATGAGCCCGCCCTCGGGGATGACCGGGACGAGGCCGGTGAGGATCTGCCCGAGGTTGGGCAGCGCGAGCACGGCGGCGCCGACCATCGTGATGAACATCATCGCGACGAAGGCAGCGCAGATCTTCTCGACGAGCTCGTACCTGCCGAACCACACGAGCGCCAGACCGATGAGCCCGGAGAGGATTCCCCACCACTTCACCGAGAGAACGGGGAAGAGCGAGGCCAGCGGCAGCCCGGTCCCGGCCATCGCCGCCGCGCCGTAGACAAAGCCCCAGATGACGATGTAGGGGCCGAAGTAGACGGAGGTCCAGGCCCCGAGCGTGCGCCACCCGTGGAAGATCGTGTTCCCGCTGGCGAGGGAGTAGCGACCGGCGCCCTCGACGAGCACGATCTTGAGGATGCAGCCGAGGATGACGGTCCACAGCAGCGCGTAACCGTACTTGCTGCCCGCGATGAGCGTGGCGACGAGGTCGGCGGCACCGACACCGGTCGCCGCCACGATGAGGCCCGGCCCGATGAGTCTCCACCCGGGTGCGGCGTCGGCTTCGGTCTCCTGAGTTGGCGTCGACATGGGTCTCTCCCGGAGTAGGTCGTGGCTGGCAGCCCACATGCTAACGACGTGATTTGCTCTTCGCGCGTCTCGCGGCGAGGGTGTTTTAGGTGAGCGACGCCAACCCCCTGGATCTGCGCGGTGACGTCGATGCCTACTACGTGCCGACAGATGAGCGGACGTTTGAGCCGACGCTGCACGTCCAGGGTGCGTGGCTGGCCCACGAGCAGCACATGGCGCCGGTTGCGGGCCTCATCACGCACTGCCTGCAGACCCACAATCCCCGCGACGACGTACAGATTGCCCGCATCACCTTCGAGATCCTCGGCGTCATGCCCGCAGCGCGGACGACCATCGACTGCGAGACCATCCGGTCCGGGCGCACGATCGAGCTCGATGAAGCGACGCTGACGATCGAGGGCAGGGTGGCTGTGCGCGCCCGCGCGTGGCGGCTGGCTCGCGTCGACACCGCGCAGGTGCAAGCCGATCCGACGCGCAGGATGCCGCCGCCGCAGGAGTTCCCGGCCGCGGACCTGGGCAGACCTGGGAAGGCGGCTTCATCTCCTCCCTGGAATTCCGGGTCGATCCC
>JAUNUZ010000093.1 GCA_030537915.1 Micrococcales bacterium | reverse complement strand
CCCCCACGGGCGCCACTTCCGCGTGCGCGGGAAGGAAGGCCGTCCTGCAGGCGATCCACGTCCGCGTCGCGGGCCACGCTGCGACCAACCGGGGTGACCATCGCGTCGTCTTGGCCGCGCATCGCCTTCATACGTACGGGCAGGAGGTTGGCATGACGTACGAGTCGGCGCGCGACTTACCCAAGTTCAAGAAGATGGAGCAGCAACTCGCGTGGATGCGGCGGCTCCGGTTCCTCGTCCCCAAGCAGAACCGGCACCTGCTCAAGGACCTGCCCGCGCAGCTCGCCGAGACGACGAGCCCGTCAGTGCGGGCCAGCACGTCGGGGATCGCGGCGACGTGCCCGAAGCGTTCGAAAAGGCCCATGACGAGGACGACGGCGTAGGCGTTCACCCCGCTCGCCCAGCCCGAGGCGAACGACCAGGCGATGAGTTCGGCTCCCATGCAGACCTCCGGATCGACGAGCGTCATCCGTCAGCGGCCAGCCCGGTCGGCGACCGAGCAGGGCGGATAACGCAGCGTCAACGCCAAGGGTCGACCTGCGCATTCCCCTGAGTCGACCGGACACTTCGGTGTGGGCGGGAGGCGTCGTGCAGGACGTGTCGCGCAGGACGCGTCTGGTCGCCAAGAGCAGCATTTAGCCGGCCTGGGGGCGCGTGAGCAGTGTCGCGACGAATGGACCTTGACGTCTTGTCGGGGGCGGGAGGTATGGTTTTGGATATCGAACAGGTGTTCGAATCTCTGATCGAGGGTCGGGGGGCCTGAGGTCCAACAGTGTCCAGTGAGGGGTTGATTCGTCATGCGCGCATACGACGACGAGGTGGCCGTGCGGACCCGCGATGACGGTCGCGACGGCGTCGAACCGGACGCCTTCGTGTGGCGGGGGCGCCTGTACGCCGTCCATCTCGTGCTCGACCGATGGGTTCAGCGTCGACCGTGGTGGCGCCTGGCCTTCGAGACTCCGGCCGGCGCCCAGGCCTGCGCTGAAGGTGACGTGCTCAGCGATGTCGAGGAGGACGTCTGGCGGGTCGAGGCCGCGGTAGGGCGAGCCCGGGACGTGCGGCTGCAGGCCGGCTACGGGGTCTATGAGCTCGTGTGCTCCGGCTCCGACTGGCGGCTGGCCGCGGTCAGTGACTGACACCACCGCGCGCAGCAGACAGCACACACAGCAGGCACGACGACAACCACCGATGAGACCAGCGAGGCGAGAGATGACAATTCAGGCGATGTCCTTCGTGGAGCGAGACCGCCGCCAGGACCAGTGGCAAGCGGGCCCGGCGCGAGCTCGAGACCGGCGAGGCCACACGCACGGTGGCGATCCGGGCGCGGGGCTGGACTTGTTGGAGCGTGCCGCTGGCAGCTTGCTTCAGGCCTGTCGGGCGCAGACGACGACCGATCGCTACATCCACGCCCACCTCGGAGCGCAGCGGGCGGCGGCCGCCCTCGTCGTGAGTCGGGCCGATCGACCGTGCCGACGCGGTCGGGACGGCAAGGTCGCCGGCGTCTGGGAGTCCCTCGGGGCGGTCGCTCCCGAATTCGGGGAGTGGGCCGACTACCTCGCGCTCAGCGGGCGTCGCCGCGCCCGCCTGGAGACCGGGGATCCGCCGCCGGCGTCGCGGGAGGCCGATGACTTGCTCCGCGGCGCGGAGACCTTCCTGGGACTGATCCGAGCTGCACTCGGCCTACCGGTCGGACACGTCGAGTCGCCCCTGGTCTTCACGCGCCCGGGGGTTGCGGGGGAGGCATGAGCGCGGATTTCATCCACCTCCACGTCGCGTCGAGCTTCTCATTGCGCTACGGCGCGAGCCCACCGGCCGAGCTCGTCCAGGCGGCGGCCACCCATGGCCAGAGCGCCCTGGCGCTTACCGATCGTGACGGGCTGTACGGCGCGGTCCGCTTCGTCCAGGCTTGCCAGGGCGCCGGCATCGACCCGATCCTCGGGGTCGACCTGGCCCTGGAGCACGAGGCCTCCGAGGGCGATCACGCCGGTTGGAGCTCCGGAAGGGCTGGCCAGGCCGGTCTGCTCACCACAGCGGTGACCGGCAGGCGACAGCCGGTCAGGGGGGGGCAACAGGTGGACCCCAAGTTGCCCCGGGTCACAGTGTTGGCCCGGGGGCAGGCGGGCGGTCTGAGGCCGGGTCAAGGGTGGGCGCGACTGTGCCGACTCGTCACGCAGACGCATCTGCGCGGGGTGCGCGGCGAGCCCCGCACCACCCCGACCCTTGTCGCGCAGTCCGCCCGCCCGGCTCACCCCGGCGCACCAGCGCCCCTGCTCGTGCTGCTCGGCCCGGACAGTGATGTCGGGCGCGCCCTGGCGCCATCGGATGGTGCCGGCGTAGGTAGCGCGCCGCGCGGGACAGGCGGGACACAGACTGGCATGGCGCTGGCGTGGACTCGGCTCCAGCGATGGATGCAGCTGCTGCCTGTGGACGCGCTTGCGATCGAGATCGTCAACCACGGCGGGCCACCGTCGCATCCGGGAGGTGCGGCGCACGCGCGGCACCTGCTTGCCCTGGGCACCCGCGCGGGCATCAGGTGCGTGGCGAGCGCGGCGGTGCGACACGCCTACCCCCATCAGGCGGCGACCGTCGACGTCCTCGACGCCGCTCGGCGGTTGACGCTGCTGCACGAACGACATCTGGATCGGGTGAGCGCGGCTGGACACGTGACGAATGCGGCGACGATCTATTCGGCGATGCTGCGCGTGACCGGTGATCAGGAGAGTGCGCTGGCGCGCCAACTGCTCACGCAATCGGCCCGGCTCGCCCGGGAGTGCGTCCAGGATCCGCGCACGGACATCGGCATCGGCGCGGTTCACCTGCCCGAGCCGTCCGCCCTCGGGCTCCCCTCGGGCACCGACCCGCACAGGGTGCTCGTGCGGCGCTGCCGGGACGCGGTCGCGACCCGCTATCCGGGCGCGGGCATCGCACTGCTGGACCAGGTGCACGCCCGGCTCACCGACGAGCTGGCCGTCGTCGAGACGCTCGGTTACCCAACCTATTTCCTCACGGTCGCGCAGGTCTGCGACCTCATCCGCGATATGGGGGTGCGCTGCGCGGCACGTGGTTCGGGCGCCGGCAGCCTCGTCAACTACCTGCTCGGCATCAGCGGGATCGAGCCGCTGGGTCACGGCCTGCTCATGGAGCGCTTCTGCACGACGCTGCGCGCCCAGCTGCCCGACATCGACATTGACGTCGAATCCGCCCGGCGCACACAGGTCTACGAGCAGATCCTCGAACGCTTCGGTGGCGAGCGCGTCACGTGCGTGTCGATGATGGACACCTATCGGGTGCGCCACGCGATCCGTGACGTCGGCTCGACCCTGGGACTGCCGCCGATTGAGATCGACGCGCTCGCCAAGGCCTTCCCGCATATCCGAGCCCGCGACGCGCGCAGCGCGATCGCCGAGCTGCCCGAGCTGGCCGAGTTGGGGGTGAGCCGTTCGGGCGCGCACCTGCAGGTCCTCTTCGAGCTCGTGGAGCGCCTCGACGGGCTGCCCCGGCACATTGCGCTGCACCCGTGCGGGGTCGTCCTTTCCAATGCCCAGCTACTCGATCGCACACCGGTCGAGGCGAGCTGGCTGGGATTCCCGATGAGTCAGTTCGACAAGGACGACGTCGAGACGCTGGGGCTGCTCAAGCTCGACGTCCTCGGCATCCGGATGCAGTCGGCGATGGCGCACGCCGTGGCCGAGATCTCACGGGTCGAATCGACCGTCGTGGATCTGGATGACCGGGCGCAGCTGCCGCTCGACGACGAGGCCACCTTCGACCTCATCCGCTCGACGCGCACGCTGGGGTGCTTCCAGATCGAGAGCCCGGGCCAGCGCGAGCTTGTCGGCAAGTTCGCCCCGTCGAGCTTCGACGACATTGTCATCGACATCTCGCTCTTTCGTCCCGGCCCGGTCAAGTCCGACATGATTCGGCCATTCCTGCAGGCCCGGCAGGGGTGGAGCGAGCCGGACCTGCTGCACCCGAGCCTCGCCTACGCTCTGGACGGCACGTGTGGGGTCGTCGTCTTCCACGAGCAGGTCCTGCAGATCGTCGCGACGACCGCGGGGGTGAGTCTCGCTCAGGCGGACGAGGTGCGTCGCGCGATGGGGTCGACGCAAGGCCAGGCTCAGGTCGAGGCGTGGTGGCGCCCGCGGGCGTCGGCACGCGGCTACGACCCCGACGACGTCGATCGAATCTGGGAGGTCCTCGCGGCCTTCGCCAGCTTCGGCTTCTGCAAGGCGCACGCCGCGGCCTTCGCGCTGCCCACCTACCAGTCGGCCTGGCTGAAGCGGCACCACCCGGCCCACTTCCTGGCCGGTGTGCTCACCCATGACCCGGGCATGTACCCCAAGCGGCTGGTGCTGGAGGATGCCCGCGGCTTCGGCGTGCCGATCCTCGGTCTCGACGTCAACGCCAGCGACGAGACCTACCGGGTCGAGTGGGTCGGGGACAGTCTGGGCATCCGCCTGTCGCTGGCCGACGTCAAGGGGATGAGCCAGGCTGAGGTCTCCCGAGTCGTCGCCGGGCGGCCGTATGACGACCTGCCGGACTTCTGGACCCGCGCGCAGGTGAGCCGGCCCGTCGCCGACCGGCTCGTGCTCGCGGGCGGCTTCGACTCCATCTACGGCCTGGACCTCGGGGCGGGTGCGGGCGGGCTCGGCCGACATGGGGCGATGACCCGCCGTGACCTGTTGCTGCACGTCGGGGAGCTGGAGCGATGGTCGGCGTCGCTGCGTCGGGGGTCCGGTGGGCGCAGGGGGCGCAGCGGCCGTAGGGGGCAGGCCGGGCGTGGCGGGGGAACGGCGGATCAGGTGGCACGGGTCGCGCAGGCGTCCCTGGCCTCGCGCGCCTCGGGTCGAGCGCCGGGAGAGCCAGTGGTGCCGGATCCTCGGCTCGCCGCCGCGGCCCAGTCCAGGGCTCCGGCCGTGGCGACCCCGGCGCAGGACCTGCCCACCCAGCTGACTCTCGACCTGGGGGACACGCCCCGGTTGACGGCCGGCACGGGACTGCCGGAGATGACCCGGCTCGAGCGGGTCCACGCCGAGCTCGACATCCTCGGGCTCGACGTCACCGGGCACGTGCTCGATCCCTACGCCCAACTGCTCGGCGAGCTGTCCGTCGTGCGGGCCGCCGACCTGCGCGGGGTGCGCAGCCGACGCGAGATCCTCGTCGCCGGCGTCAAGGTCGCGACCCAGACTCCGCCGGTGCGTTCGGGGCGCCGGGTCGTCTTCCTCACTGTCGAGGACTCCACCGGCCCGGTCGACGCGACGTTCTTCGAGGACGCCCAGGGGCCGTACGCGGCGACCGTCTTCGGTTCGTGGCTGCTGCTCGTCGCCGGGATCGTCCGGCGCACAGGCCCGATGGGGGTCTCGGTGCGCGCGACGGGCGCCTGGGAGCTCTCGGCGCTGCAGCAGGAGTGGGAGATCGGCGGCGTCGACGCGGTCCGGGCGCTCATCGCTGCCGAACGCGCCCAGGCCGAGCTGGCTGACGCCGAGCGGGCGCGAGAGATCGCGGCGGCCGCGGCAGACGGCGAGCCGATGATGCGGCGGGTGCTCGTGCATCCGTCGGGCTTCGAGCAGTCCCCGTATGCCGACGTGCGGCCGCCGGGGGAGTCGGTCCGCGGTCGACCGGGCGGTGGTCTCGTGGGTGCAGACCCGCACTCGGACTCGGGTCCGCTGCGCAAGCTCTGGCACGCCTCACCTGGCAGCTCGGGACGATGACAGGGGAGCGACACTAGGGTTGGGACACATTCAGCACACGGCACAAGCCCCCGATCCAGCACCCCGATCGGCACACCCACAGGCACGTCGGCGCAAACCCGGCAGGCCGGCACCAAAGGAGCGACGCGATGGCCGACGACCAGCCCCGCCCCCGCCGCGGCGGGGTCGAGACCTCGATCCGCACCGCCGCCATCTGGCGGTCCGTCCTTGCGGCCGCTACCGAGCGAGCCGAGCAGATAGGCCGTGCGCTGCGCGTTGTCGATCTGGGCGGCGGCACCGGCGGCCTCGCCGTGCCGCTCGCCGAGCGGGGCCATGAAGTCACCGTTGTCGACCCGAGCCCCGACGCGCTCGCCTCGCTCATGCGTCGCGCCCGCGAGGTCGGTGTCGATGAGCGGATCGTCGCGCTGCAGGGCGACGCCGCAACCCTGTGCCAGGTCGTTCCCGTCGGCGATGCCGATCTCGTCTGCTGTCACGGGGTGCTCGAGGTTCTCGACGACGACGCGGCCGTCACGGCCGCAGCCGCCTCCTTGGCGCAGGCTATGGCGCCCGGCGGCACGCTCAGCCTCGTCGTCGCGCAGCGCCTGGCCGTCGTGCTCGGCCGCGCGCTGGCCGGCCGGTTCGATCAGGCGCGCACGGCCCTGACCGGCGCGGACGGTCGATGGGGCATCGCCGACCCCGTCCCGCGACGGTTCGACTCCGACCAGGTGCGCGCACTGGTCACGGACGCCGGCCTGGAGGTTGTCGACGCCCACGGCGTGCGCCTCTTCGCCGACCTCGTGCCGGCCGCGATGACCGACACCGATGCCGATCGCGAGGCCCTCATGGAGCTGGAGGACGCCATCGCAGCCCACCCCACCTATGCCTTCCTCGGCAACCTTGCGGGAGCTGTGCACGTCCTGGCGCGACGCCCCGAATCGTGAGCCGCCGCCAGTACGAGCGACCTACCCTGTCCAAACCGGGTCCGGCCGACGACACCGGCTGCCGGATTCTGCACGTCGACATGGACGCGTTCTACGCCTCGGCGTCGCTGCTGGCCCGCCCTGAACTGCGCGGCACGCCCGTCATCATCGGCGGAGGCAACCGCGGAGTCGTGCTGTCGGCAACTTATGAGGCGCGCCGCTTCGGGGTCGCGGCTGCGATGCCGATGGCGCGCGCGCGCCGATTGTGCCCCGCGGCCACGGTCATCTCCCCGGACCACTCGCTATACGCCCAGATCTCCGAGGCTGTCATGGCGACCTTCGGCCAGATCACTGCGCTCGTGGAGCCACTGTCCTTGGACGAGGCCTTCCTCGACGTCTCGGCGGCCATCCGGCGGCTCGGATCACCGGCGCGGATTGCGACCCGCCTGCGCGACACGATCGCCGACGAGCAGGGTCTGACGTGCTCGGTCGGGGTGGCACCGACCAAGTTCGTCGCCAAGCTGGCCTCGGGCCTGGCCAAGCCGGACGGCATGATCGTCGTGCCTGCCGACGAGGTCGTGGGCTTCGTCCAGCAACTGCCCGTCGGGGCTCTGTGGGGGGTCGGGGAACGCACCGAGGAGTCGCTGCACCGCCTGGGGCTGCGCTCGGTCGCAGACATCGCCCACACCCCGGTGGGGACGCTGCGCCGCGCGCTCGGGGAGAACGGTATGCACCTGCACGAGCTCGCCTGGGGGCGCGATCCGCGGCGGGTCGTCCCGGCGCGACGCGAACGAAGTGTCGGCTCGGACGAGACCTTCGCCTATGACATCGACGACCCGGCCGAGATCCGTCGCCGTCTGTTACGTCTGTCTGAGAGGACGACGGCGCGAGCGCGATCCGCCGGGGTCATGGGAAGGACCGTCTCGATCAAGGTCCGCTTCAGCGACTTCACGACGATCACTCGTGCCCGCACGCTGCGCGATGCGACCGATGTCAGCCGCGACGTCTACGCCACGGCGTGTGATCTCTTCAACACCCTCGGGCTCCAGCGAGCTCGGATCCGACTTGTGGGCGTCCGCCTCGAGGGGCTCATCGAGACGGCTCAGGCGCCGGTGCAGGGAATGCTGGATGAGCCCAAACATGGTTGGCGTGATGCGGATCTCGCGGTGGACAGGGCGAGCGCCCGGTTCGGCACCGGAATCGTCCGACCTGCGGCTCTCGTCGGGCAGGACCGGCACCGCCTGCCGTCCTTGCGCCGTC
>JAUNUZ010000092.1 GCA_030537915.1 Micrococcales bacterium | reverse complement strand
TGATCGGCTCGCCAGTGCTCAGGTCACACACGTCGACGTGCACGCCCGGCGCGGGCAGCAGCCCACCCCCGGGCTCGGTCTCGAAGGCGATCAGGCCGACCTCCGCGGTGCCATAAGCCATCAGCACCGTCGGGACCCGCTCCTGCAGGAGCGCCCGGAGCGAGTCCGGCAGTGGTTCGGCCGTCACGAGGGCTTTGGTCAGCTGCCACCGTTCGGCTGGCAGGCCGGCTGCGTCGTACCTCTCGATCAACGTCTTGAGGTAGCTCGGCAAGCCGACATACGCCGTGACGCCGACGTCCGCGATGGCCTGCACCTGCAGGTCCTGGTTGCCGATGCCGCCGGGCAGCACCGAGGCACCGACCGCCAGGACCCCCTCCTCGAACATCGCCCCGGCGGGGGAGAGGTGGTAGCCGAAGCAGTTGAGCACCGTCTCGCCGGCGCCCAGCCCGGTGGCCCGCAGGGCGGGAGCCCAGCGCCACGGATCTGAGCCGCCCAGCTGGGGTTCATAGATCGGCCCCGGCGACTGGAAGACCCGTCGCAGATCAGCCTGCGCCGACAGCATCCCGCCGAAGGGCGGCGCTTGCCGCTGCAGGGCCAGGACATCGTCCTTGGTCACGATGGGCAGGCCCTGCAGGCTCTGGCTCGAGACGTCATCGGCGCGCAGGCCGGCGGACTCCAGCCGCGCCGCGAAAGCGGGGATGGCGGAGGCGGCACGACGCACGACGTCGTTGACCGCAGGAGCCAGCTCAGCGGCATACGACTCGATGTCCTCGGCGAGCGACTTCGACTCGGTGGTGGTCATGCGACTTCCCTTCTCAGAGCCAGCGCTTGCGGCGCTTGTAGTGCTTCACGTCGCGGAAGCTCTTGCGGTTGCCGGAGTCCCCGAGGCCCAGATAGAACTCCTTGACGTCCGGGTTGTCCTGCAGCTCCTGCGCTGAACCCTCGAGGACGATCCGGCCCTGCTCCATGATGTAACCGTGGTCAGCCACTTCGAGCGCCCGCCGGGCGTTCTGCTCGATGACCAGGACGGTGAGGTCCATCTCCTCGTTGATCCGCTTGATGAAGCTGAAGATCTCCTTGACGAGCAACGGGGCCAGACCCAGCGACGGCTCGTCGAGCATGAGGAGCTTGGGCTTGGCCATCAGGGCCCGTCCGATCGCGAGCATCTGCTGCTCGCCTCCGGACAGGTAGCCGGCGACCCGGCTACGCATGTCGCCGAGCTTGGGCAGCAGCCCATAGACCATGTCGAGGTCTGCCTTGATGTCGATGCGCCCTCGGAAGTAGGCGCCGGCGATGAGGTTCTCCTCGACCGTCAGGTGCTCGAAGACGTGCCGCCCCTCCATGCAGAGGGAGAGCCCCTGACGGACCCGCTCGGCCGCATCCATCCGGGTGATGTCCTTGCCCCCAAAGGTGATCGAGCCATCCGTCACCTCACCGTGCTCCGTCGGGAGCAGGCCGGAGACCGCCTTGAGGGTCGTCGACTTGCCGGCACCATTCGAGCCCAGCAGGGCGACGATCTTGCCCTGCGGGACACCGATCGAGAGCCCACGCAGGACGAGGATGACGTCGTCGTAGATCACCTCGACGTTCTCGAGCGTGAGCAGGTCGGAGGTGGCCGGCGCGGCGGGGCCGGCCACCCCCTTGCTGCTCAGGTCGACGGAGCTCATGACTCCGGCGTCTGGTTCGCAGCGAGCTCCGAGAGCTCGCCGCCCTTGACCTGGTAGATGCCGGTGCCGGTGGAGCCACGGTGCGAGTCGGCGGTGAACTTGATGGTGCCAGAGCCGAGGACGCCGCCGGTGTCGACTGCGTCCATCGTCTCGAGGGCCGTCTTCAGGCTCTCGCCGTTGAGCTCGCCGCCCGCGGCGATGGCCTTCGAGAGGCCCTTGGCCATGACGTCCATCGTGTACCAGCCCTGCGCGTAGTGCAGGCCCTTGTCAGCGAGTGACCCACCCTTGCTCTTGAGGTAGGTGTCGATGGCCGCGTGGCCCGGCTTGTTGGCCGAGGCCGGCGCGACGGGGGAGATGAGGACGTGGCCCTCGGCGTTCTCAGCTCCGGCCGTCTTGACGAAGAGCTCGTCAGCGCACCAGTTGAGGCAGACGATCTTCATGTCGAGGCCCTGGGCCTTGATGTCCTTGGCGACCTGGGCGGCCGGCGAGGAGACGTTCTGGATGACGATGTACTTCGCGCCCTGCGACTTGGCCTGGGTGAGCAGACCGACCTGGTTCGGGGTCTTGGGCATCGGGTAGGCCGTGAAGCCGAGGTCGAGGCTCTTCTCGGCGACCCAGTCCTTGCCGTCGCCGACCGGTGCCAGACCGAACGGGCTGTCGTTGTGGAAGACGGCGACCTCGGCGTGGCCGCCGGCGTCCTTGGCGATCCAGTTGAGCGCGACGCGCATCTGGTCGGAGTAGGTCGGCGCGACGACGAAGTTGTACGGGGACTCCTTCGGGTCGGTCAGCGGCTCGGCGTAGGACGCGGACATGAACGGGAGCTTGTCCGCGGCGACCTTGCTGCGCAGGGCCTCCGAGTCGCCGGTGCCCCAGCCCTGGATGGCGATGGCGTCCTCGTTGACGTACTTCTTGTAGAGCTCCTCGGCGGCGGGGACCTTGTAGGCGTAGTCGTTCGACATCGCCTCGATCTTGTGGCCGTCGACGCCGCCCTGGGCGTTGAGGTTGTCGATGTAGCCGAGCATCCCCTCGTTGTACGGCGTTCCGACGTCCCCGGTCGCGCCGGTGAGGTCGGCGATGATGCCGAGCTTGATCGGGGCCTTGTCGCCGCCGGCGGCCCCGGGGGTGGTGTCACCGCCGCCGCCGCAGGCGGCGAGGGCGAAGATCGCGGCGGCAGACGTGCCGACCGTAACGAGGTTGCGCAACTTCATGGGTGTCTCCATTCGTCGGTCGCCGGTGGTGGCGTGGTACTGCGGTGGTGCGGTGGGATGGTGCTGTCGTTAGTAGCGGAAGGGCCAGAATCGGACGTAGTCCTTGAGCCGACTCCAGATTCGATCGAGTCCTCTGGGTTCAACGAGGAGGAAGACGATGATGGCGACGCCGAAGACGGCATTGCGGATCGCGGGGAGCTGCTCGGCCAGGAAGGGCATCGAGCTCGAGAGCACGTCGACCAGCTCGGTGAGCAGGGCCGGGAGCAGTCCGATGAAGATCGCCCCGTAGACGGCTCCGGCGATGCTGCCGAGCCCGCCGACGATGATCATGGCCAGATAGAGGATCGACACGTCGAGGGTGAACCGCTCCCAGGTGACGGTCTCGGTGTAGTGCGCGGTCAGGGCGCCGGCGAGGCCGACGAAGCCGCTGGACACCGCGAAGGCGGTGACCTTGGCGCGGGTGATGTTGACGCCGATGGCCTGGGCCGCGATGTCCTGGTCGCGCACGGCCATGAAGCTGCGGCCGAGGGTGGTCCGGAAGAGGTTGCGGGCGATGACGACGACCGCGATGGTGATCGCGAGGAGCAGCCAGTACCACTGTGTCTCAAAGCTCTTGCGCTCGATCTCGAAGCCCAGGACCGACAGCCGGGAGACCTCGATAAAGCCCTTGCCCTCGGTCAGCCACTCCCAGCGGCGGACGACGAACATGATGATCTCCTGCGAGGCCAGGGTGGCGATCGCGAGGTAGAGACCCTTGAGGCGCAGCGCCGGCAGGCCGAAGAACGCCCCGATCGTCGCCGTCATGATGACGGCGAAGAGGATGCTGATCGGCACCGGCATCCCGCCGCGCTCGGAGAGGATGACCGAGGTGTAGGCGCCGACGGCGAGGAAGCCGCCCTGGCCGAGCGAGATCTGACCGGTGAAGCCGACGAGGATGTTCAGGCCCACGGCGCCGATGACGGCGATCAGGATGGTGTTGGCGATCCCGAGCCAGTAGTTGTCGAGGATCGCCGGCGCGAGGAGCAGCAGCGCGACCATGAGGGCGAGGCGGAAGTACTCGGCGCGCGTGTGCCGCAGCCGCAGCTCGGCGCCGTAGGACCGGTGGTGGATACCGGTCGCGGTGGCAATGGCCATGGGTCAGACCCTCTCGATCCGTGTCTCGCCGAAGATGCCGTAGGGCCGCACGATGAGGATGGCCACGAGCACGAGGTAGGGGATAACTTCCGCCAGGCCGGGATCGGCGTAGCCGGAGACGTACTGCTTGAGCAGGCCGATGGTCAGGCCACCGATGATGGTGCCCGGGATGGAGTCGAGGCCACCCAGGATGACGACGGGGAAGACGATCAGGCCGAAGGCCGCGATGTTCTGGTCGACTGCCGACAGGTCGGCCAGCAGGACACCGGCGACGAGCGCGCTCACCGCGGCGAGCACCCAGGCCAGGGTGAACACCCGGCGGACCGAGATCCCCATGGTCAGGGCGGCCTGCTGGTCATCGGCCACCGCCCGCATCGAGATGCCGTGCCGGCTCTTCTGGAAGAAGGCGGTGAAGGCGGCGAGCACGATCGCGGCGATCAGGATGACGACGAGGCGGTTGACCGGGACGGTCACGCCGGCCAGCTCGATGCTCCCGGTGGGAAGGATCCGGGGCTGCGACTTGGGAGCCGTGCCGAAGAAGATCTGGATGACCGCCTTGAGGACGGACGAGAGCCCGATCGTCACCATGATGACGCTGATCGGGTTCTCCCCGATGAGTGGTCGCAGGATGAAGCGTTCGACGACGATACCGAGGACGATCGCGACCAGCACCCCGAAGACCGCCGCGCCGATCAACGGCAGCTTGAAGATGACGAAGCCGGTGTAGAACATGTAGGCGCCGACGAGGAGGAACTCGCCCTGCGCGAAGTTGATGACGCGGGTTGCCTTGTAGATGAGCACGAAGCCCAAGGCCGCGAGGGCGAGCAGCGCCCCGTCGGACAGGCCATAGACGGTCAGCGAGATGAAGGTGCTCATCGGCGTCCACTCCAGACAGGTCGGCGGCCCCGGCCCTCGGGTGCCCGGAAGGTGGTCAGGTCAACGATGGTCAGGACGAGGTTGCGCTCGACGGAGCTGCCGTCCTGATAACTGATCAGGCTGCGCAACGAGACCTCGTCCGCTCCCTCGGCGAGTGCCGAGATGATGTCGCTGTAGCGCTCGGCGATGACGTTGCGCCGGACTTTGCGGGTGCGGGTGATCTCGTCGTCGTCGGGGTCGAACTGCTTGTGCAGCAAGACGAGTCGCTTGATCCGGATGCTCTCCGGGAGGTCCTCGTTGGAGCGCTGCACCTCCTCGGCGATGAGGTCACGGGTCTCCTGCTTGCCGGCCAGGTCCGTGTAGGTGGTGTAGCTGAGCCGTTCGTGCTCCGCCCACGCCCCGGTCGTCATGGGGTCGATGGTGATGAGCGCCGTCATGCCGTCGTCGCCCGAGAAGGTCACGGCCTCTTCGACGTAGGGCGAGAACTTCACCTTGTTCTCGATGAAGGCGCTGGAGAAGCGCGTCCCGTCGGAGGTGGTCAGCACGTCCTTGGCGCGGTCGATGACCACGAGGTGCCCGCGCTCGTCGATGAACCCGGCGTCGCCCGTGTGCAGCCAGCCGTCGGCATTGACGGCTTCGGCGGTTGCCTCCGGGTTGCGGTGGTAGCCCTTGAAGACCGAGGCGGAGCGCAGCAGGATCTCGCCGGCATCGGTGATCTCGATCTCCGTGCCCGGGATGGGGGTGCCCACCGACGCGAAGGCGATGTCGTCGTCGCGGTGGACGACGGCGAGACCACAGATCTCGGTCTGGCCGTAGATCTGCTTGAGGTTGACGCCGATCGCGTGGAAGAAGCGGAAGACGTCCGGCCCGAGGGGCGCGCCTCCGGTGTAGGCGTGCTGGATCCGGGCGAGGCCGAGCTGGTCGCGGACCGGGCGCAGTGCGACCTGGTCGGCGATGGCGTACAGCACGGTCAGGCCCCCAGCGCTCTTGCCCTGCATCCGGCGCTCGGCGACGCGGTCGCCGATGGAGTAGCCCCAGCCGAACACCTTGCGCTTGAGGGCTCCGGCCTCATCGATGCGCACCTGCACCTCGGACAGCATCGACTCCCAGATGCGTGGCGGCGAGAACATCACGTCGGGGCCGATCTCGCGCATGTCGGCCTTCTGGGTGGAGCTGTCCTCCGGGAAGGAGAGGGTCAGCCCACGCGAGAGGCCACAGGCGACGGCGAACATCTGCTCACCGATCCAGGCGAACGGCAGGAAGGAGACGTAGCGGTCCTTGGGGCCGATCGGGTCGATGGTCGTCAGGTGCTCGGCCATCGCCAGGAGGTTGGCGTGGGACAGCTCGGCCAGCTTGGGACGCGACGTCGTGCCCGACGTCGTGCAGATCACGGCGACGTCGTCGCAGTCACCGGCAGCGATCTGCTCGTCGAGCCAGCTGGGACGCTCCGCACCCCAGTCACGACCGAGGGCCTCGACGTCGACGAAGTCGCGCAGGAAGTCCTCGGTGTACTGCTCGAGACCGTGCGGGTCGTAGTAGACGACGGTCTGGACGAGGAGGTTGCTCCCCGCGTCGTTACCCGCCTCGTCCTGCGGCGACGCGCCGCTGTTCGCCTCGTCGCGGAGCCGGATCAGCTTGTCGACCTGCTCCTGGTCCTCGGCGACGACGACCTTGACGTGCGCCAGCGTGAGGATGTGGCGCAGTTCCTCACCGATGCTCGTCGGATAGATGCCGACGACCGCAGCGCCGATGCTCTGGGCCGCGAGTTCCGCGATGAGCCACTCGGGCCGGTTGTCCCCGAGGACGGCGACGATCTCGCCGCGCTCGACGCCCAGCGCGGCGAGCCCGTGCGCGAAGTCACGCACCCGCTCGTCGTACTGGCGCCACGTGATCGGCTGCCAGATGCCATAGCGCTTCTCCTGCAGGGCGGTCTGCTCGGGTCGCTCGGCGGCGAGCGTCGCGAGCAGGCGAGGGAACGTGCTCTGGGGGGCCGTGCCGTATGCCGCGGTGCTGGGCGCCGCGGTACCGCGCGCTTCCCGGGTCGCCGGCTGGGCGGCATACGCCATGGTTTCTTCCTTTGCCATCAGTGCTCCTCGGCGCCGAGGTAGGCCTCGACGACCTTGGGGTTGGCTTTGACCTCGTCCGGGGTGCCGTCGGCGATCAGGCGGCCGAAGTCGAGGACGCTGACGCGGTTGGAGATGTCCATGACCACGGCCATGTCGTGCTCGATGAGGATCACGGTGACCCCGGCCAACTCGTGGACGTCGAGGATGTAGCGCGCCATGTCCTCCTTCTCCTCGGCGTTCATGCCGGCCATGGGCTCGTCGAGCAGGAGCAGGGAGGGCTGGATGCAGAGGGCCCGTCCGAGCTCGACGCGCTTCTGGATCCCATAGGCGAGCGAGCCGACGGGCTGGTGGCGGAATGCCTGGAGGGAGAGCAGGTCGATGACTTCCTCGACGAGGCCGCGGTGGGCGATCTCCTGGCGCTTGGCCGGACCGAACCACAGCAGCGAGGCGAGCACGCTCTGGCTCATGTGGATGTGTCGACCCAGCATGAGGTTCTCGAGCACGGTCAGCTGCGCGAAGAGCTCGATGTTCTGGAACGAGCGCGCGACGCCGAGCCGGGCGATGCGGTGCGGCGGCAGCTGGGTCAACTCGTGCGAGGTGCCCTCGGTCCCGGTGTGCAGGACGATGCTGCCCTGTTGCGGGTGGTAGAGGCCGCTGACGCAGTTGAGCAGACTGGACTTGCCGGCGCCGTTGGGGCCGATGACCGCGTGGATGTGCCCCTGCGTCACGGTGAAGCCGACGTCGGCGAGCGCGTGGACGCCACCGAAGCGCAGACCGATGTCGCGGACCTCGAGCAGTGGCTGACCGGCCGGGACGGCCGAGGAGCTCAGCGTGTGCTGGTACGCCCGGGTGAGCCCAGGTTTCACAGGAGTCCTCCCTCCAGGGCGACCACCTCGTTGGGCCGCTCGAGATGATCATGCCTTTTCATATAGTGAAAAGGCAAG
>JAUNUZ010000091.1 GCA_030537915.1 Micrococcales bacterium | reverse complement strand
ATGCCCTGGCGACCGGATTCGCCGACGCCACCCGCACCGCGCTCCTGGTCGCATCGGCGATCCTGCTCACCGGGCTCATCGGCGCACTGCAGGTGGCGCGAGCCTCCGCGCGGAGCCATCCGGCCGCGTAGCGTCGCGGGGTCCCGGCCCCGCCCTGCGCGTCAGCTAAGAGCCATTGAGATGAGAGGGGATCCAGCCTGTGTCTCAGTCAGCCCCAGCGGACCCACCCCGGGCGCAGGCGCTGCTGCCGGTGGTCGCCTCGATGAGCCTCGTGCAGCCCGCGCTCTTCGGCATGCTGCTGGTCATCGGGGTGGCCGCGCGGTCCGAGCGTGTCATCCACACGATGCGCAACCGGAGCGCCGCACTGAGCCCTCGCAAGCTCGACGTGCTGCGGCTGGTCGCCACCGGCCCTGTCCAATCGCGACACGGCCGCCCGGCTGTTCGTCAGCGAGGCCACCGTGAAATAGCACCTCATCCACATCTTCAGCAAACTCGACGTCGACTCCCGCACGTCCGCCGTCGCCGCCGCACGTAACGCCGGCCTCCTGGACTGACCCGCCCGCACCCAACACCGTCGACGCCCGCGGTTTGGGTCGCGAGTGGGGTCAGTTGGCGTGGCGCGTAATCTCGGCTGCATGTCCGCCTCCGTCTCCACGCCGCTGCGAACGGTCGGCGACCGCTGCCCGGGAGCGATTCGTCTGCACGACGCAGCGGACGGCCCGCTTGCGCGGATCCGGGTGCCGGGTGGGCTGCTGCGCGCGGACGCGGCCGCCGCGCTGGCCACGTTGGCCACGTCGGTAGGCGATGGGCAGGTGCATCTGACCGTTCGGGGGAACGTCGAGCTCCGCGGCATCCGGGACCCCGCCGGCCTGTTCGATGGCCTGCTGGCAGCGGGTCTGCTGCCGTCCTCAGCGCACGAACGGGCCCGCAACATCGTCGCCTCGCCGTTGGCCGGGCTGGACGGCGAGGGTCACTGCGGCAGGGTGGGATTCGCCGACATGGTGGGCCGCCTTGACGCCGCGATCTGCGCCGCGCCCGGTCTGGTCTCCCTGTCGGGGCGGTTCCTCTTCGGCCTCGACGACGGGCGCGGTGACGTGCTCGCTCAGCGTCCCGACCTGGGCGTTCGGCTCGCAGGCAGGCGCACGGCCCGCCTCCTGGTCGA
The DNA here is from genome assembly GCA_030537915.1 of Micrococcales bacterium. GTDB lineage: Bacteria > Actinomycetota > Actinomycetes > Actinomycetales > Dermatophilaceae > Kineosphaera. Next base: position 6,757 of record JAUNUZ010000091.1, on the reverse strand, counting down.
CGGCGCGGAGAGCGAAACGATCGTGGCCCGCAGCGACGTGCCGGGCGTCCTCGTCGCGGCGGCGCTTGCCTTCGTAGACTCCGCGCAGGTCCGCGACGGTGGCGCGTGGCGGGTTCGCGACGCCTCCTCCCCCGGCCTGATCGCTCGCCTGGATGCCGCCGCCCGCGCCGCCGCGACGACGCCGGTCGCCGCGCCCACCGACTCCACGGACGCGCCCCCGACCGGCGCGGCTCGACCCGACCACCCGGTGGGTCTCGTTGCCCGCCGACCGCAGTCCCCGGACGGCGCGCCCGGCCGAGCCATCACCGTCGGAGCAATCTTGCCGCTGGCGACGACGGACGCGGACACCTGGCGCCGGCTGGCCACCCACGCTCGCCGCGGCGACGGTCTCGTCCGGACGACGCCGTGGCGAGGCGTCCTCATCGGGGGACTGAGCGACGCCGACGCGGCGGCGATCCTGCGCGACCTGGCCGAGGCCGGTCTCGTCGTCGACGAAGCCGACCCGGTGCGCCGTCTCACCGCGTGCACCGGATTGCCCGGTTGCGCCCGGTCACTCGCGGATGTCCGCGCCCGAGCGCTCGCTTCTGCGGGCGTGGGCGGCAGGAGCTACGACGACATCCCGGTCGACGCCGACCTGCTCGCAGGTCGCACCGTCTACTGGGCCGGGTGCGAGCGGCGCTGCGGCCACCCGGGCACACCACATGTCGCTCATATCGCGACCCCCGATGGATTTGTCACAAGAGAGAACGGCATGAGGACGGCATGAGCACTGCCACGAGCTATGAATACATCACCGACGGGGCGGAAATCTATCGACGCTCGTTCGCGATGATCCGCAGCGAAGCGGATCTCTCGGGCTACAGCCCCGAGGAGGAGCGCGTCGCCGTCCGCATGATCCACGCCGCGGGACAAGTGGATCTCACGAACGAGATCGCCTTCTCCCCCGGTGCCGCCGCAGCCGGGATCGAGGCGCTGCGCGTCGGCGCGCCCATCCTCACCGACGTGCAGATGGTCGCCAGCGGGGTGACCCGTCGTCGCCTGCCCGCCGACAACGACGTCGTCTGCCTGCTGTCGGACCCGTCCGTGCCCGGGCTCGCCGCGGACCTGCGCACGACGCGCACCGCCGCCGCCGTCGAGCTGTGGCGTGATCGGCTCGACGGCGCGGTCGTCGCGATCGGCAACGCGCCGACGGCGCTCTTCCACCTGCTGGAGCGGTTGCACGACTGGCCGGAGCGCCCCGCGGTCATCGTCGGCATTCCAGTCGGCTTCATCGGCGCCGCCGAATCCAAGGAGGCGCTGGCGCGCAACAACCTCGGCCTGCCCTACCTCGTCGTGCACGGCCGACGCGGCGGAAGCGCGATCACCTGCGGCGCGATCAACGCGCTGGCCAGCGCGGCGGAGTGAGCCGGTGATGACAGGCACCCTCATCGGGGTCGGCGTCGGTCCGGGTGACCCGCAACTGCTCACCCTCGCGGCCGTCGCGGCCATCAGCACATCCCCGGTCGTCGCCTTCCACAGCGCTCGGCACGGCCGCTCGGTCGCTCGCGGAATCGTCGCGACGCACCTGCGCGACGGGCACGTCGAGGAACACCTTGTCTACCCGGTGACGACGGAGACGACGGACCATCCGGGAGGCTACGAGGGCGCCCTCGCGGACTTCTACGACGAGGCGACAGCTCGTCTGGCGCGACATCTTGCAGCGGGGCGCGACGTCGCCCTGCTCGCGGAGGGCGACCCCTTTGTTCACAGCTCCTACCAACACCTGCACGAACGTCTCGCAGCGCGTTTCCCGACGCGCGTCATCCCCGGCATCAGCTCGATCACCGCTGCCGGAGCGAGCCTGGGACGGCCGCTCGTGGAGTCGACGGAGACCCTGGTCGTCCTACCCGGGACCCTGCCCGAGGAGGAGTTGGCCGCGCGGCTGGGCGAGGCCGACGCGGCCGTCGTCATGAAGCTGGGGCGGACCTTTCCCACGGTCCGGGCCGCCTTGCAGCGGATCGGTCGTCTCGACGAGGCCTGGTACGTGGAGCGGGCGAGCACTTCGCGCGAGCGGGTCGCCCGCCTCGCCGACGTCGCCCCCGCAAGCGTGCCGTACTTCGCCCTGGCGGTCCTGCCCTCTCGCGTCGGCGCGATCTGCGCCGACGAGCGAGCCGCAGGCGATCCACTCGTAGCGGACGAGGGCGTCGCAGGCGAGGTGGCGGTCGTCGGGCTCGGCCCGGCGGGGGCCCTGTGGCTGACCCCGGAGGCCAAGGCGGCCCTGCAGTCCGCGACGGACGTCATCGGCTACGCCACCTACACGGATCGCGTCCCGGCCCGGCCCGGCCTGACGATCCACCGCAGCGATAACAAGGTGGAGTCCGAGCGGGCCGAGTTCGCGCTCGACCTGGCCCGGCGCGGGCACCGCGTCGCCGTGGTGTCCTCGGGGGACCCGGGCGTCTTCGCGATGGCCAGCGCGGTGCTGGAGGTCGCGTGCGAACCCGACTACGCCCACGTCCCCGTTCGAGTCCTACCGGGCGTGACCGCGGCCCACGCGGCCGCCGCCCGGGTCGGAGCCCCATTGGGGCATGACTACGCGACAATTTCGCTGTCGGACCGACTCAAGCCGCTCGATGTGGTTCGCGACCGCGTCCGCGCCGCCGCAGCAGCGGATTTGGTGCTCGCGCTCTACAACCCGGCCAGTCGCGAACGCACCTGGCAGGTCGGGGTGATCCGCGATGACCTCTTGGCCCTGCGCCCCGCCACGACCCCGGTCGTCGTCGCGCGTGCCGTCGGCTCGGATGAGGAGTCCGTCACCGTGACGACCCTTGGTGAGCTCGACCCCGCGATCGTCGACATGCGTACGCTGCTCATCATCGGTTCGAGCCAGACCGTCGCCGTGACCCGGGCCCCGGGAACGTCGCCCTCGCGCGTGACGTACACGCCGCGACGCTACCCCGACGCCGGCGCCTCGGGCATCGAGACGGACCCGGGCCAGGGCCGCGTAGCGAGCGCGGCACAGGCTGACCGCAGGTCAGCGCGGCGACCTACGACGAAGGAGGCATCGTGACCCCCACCCAGCCCCAGCGAAGCCGCCCGCTGCGCATGAGCGCGGAGCACAGTGTGCTCCTGCTCATCGACTTCCAGGAGCGCCTCATGCCGGCGATCGATCGTGGTGACGATGTCCTCGCGACCGCGTCGTTCCTCGGCCAGGTGGCCCGCAATCTGGAGGTGACGACCGTCGGGACCGCACAGAATCCTGGGCGGTTGGGGCCAAACCTGCCTCCGGTCGCCGAATACCTCGATCTCGTCGTCGACAAGATGGCGTTCGGTGCCTGCGAGGACGGGCTCATCGACGCGCTGGCGCCCCTGGACCCCTCGCACGAGCAGCGTGACGTCGTCATCGCCGGTTGTGAGGCACACGTCTGCCTGCTGTCCACTGCGCTCGGTCTGCTCGAGACGGGGCGTCGCGTCTGGGTCGCCGCGGATGCCTGCGGATCGCGGCACGAAACGGACCGGGACGTGGCCATGGACCGCCTTCGCCAGGCCGGCGCGACCATCGTCACCGCCGAGATGGTGGCCTTCGAGTGGCTCAACACAGCGGGCAACGACCACTTCAAGACGGTCTCCAAGCTTGTCAAGGAGCGCTGAACCGGCTCGACCGCGCCGCGTCCGCACCCTCGCGGTCAGCAACCACCCCGAGTCCGCGCTCTGCCGTGGCCGCAGGAGAAAGAGACGTCACCACGAGGGGACGGGCAGGACTCCTAGCCTGGGGAGATGACGGACACCGGCACCGGCCACCGGCAGGTGCGCCTGTGGCCGCTGTATGCCGGCGGATTCCTCGGTCCGTTCGGCGGGGCCATGGTCAACACGATCCTGCCGGAGCTGGCCGACGGTCTGGCTTCCGACATCGCGACGATGGGCTCGGCCCTCACGGCGTATATGGCTCCGTTCGCGGCGCTCATGATCGTCTCAGGCACGATCGCGAGGCGCTGGGGCAGGGCGAGGACGGTTCGCGGCGCCTACGTCGCCTATGCGCTGGCCTCGCTGGTGTGCGTCGCCGCAGGATCCGCGCTGCCGTTCCTCGCCGGTCGGGCGCTGCAGGGTTGCGCTAACGCGTTCACGACGCCCCTGCTCATCGCGATGATCGTCGATCTCGTGCCGCCGGCGCGGCGCGGTGTCGCCCTCGGGACCTACGCGGGGATGCAGGCGGCCGGACAGGCGTTCGCGCCGCTCATCGGCGGTCTCGCCGCGGAGGTCGACTTCCGGCTGGCCTTCGTGGCGAGCGCGGTCGCGGCCCTGCTGCTGGCCGTCCTCACCCCGGGCATGCGCGGTGAGAGGCCTGCGACGGTGACCCGCGAGCAGTGGCGGTCCCTGGCGAACCGGCGGCTCGCTCGGGCCGGTGGGATCGCCTTCTGCGCACAATTCGCCTCCACGGCGCTCATGGTCGTCGGCGCGCTCGTCGCGGCCGATCGATTCGGCGTCGCACCGGCCGGGCGTGGCTTGCTCGTCGCGTGCTACGGCCTGGCCGGGCTGCTCAGCGGGCGTCTCACCGGCGCGGCGACCGACCGCTACGGCCTGCGGCGCGTCGGCTCGGTGGCCCTACTCGTGCTCGCCGCCGCGACGGCGTGCGTCGGGGTCGCGCCTTGGCTGACATTCCTGGGCGGTGTGATCTGCATCGCGGGCATCGCGGGGACCGGCACACGGGTGCTCACCAACACCCTCGGGATCTCCAGCACGCCGGCCAACCCCAGCGGTGCCATGTCGCTGACGCTGTCCGCGCAGTTCCTCGGCGGGGCCGCTGTGCCCCTGATCCTGCCGCTCTATCCCCTCGGCGCGGAACTGACCTGCGCGGTCGCAACGGTTGTGGCTCTTGTGGGGCTGACGATCGCGGCGCGCCCACCCGCTCACCCCTAGGGTGGGTTGGTCGCGTCCATCGCCACGATGCCCAAAGCACGCACGCAAGGAGAAGGATCCATGAGTTTTGCTCTCGCGCCCGCCCGTCTCGCCGCCGGGCTGTTCCTCGTCAACTCTGGTCTTGCCAAGCGCCACCTGTCGCCGGAGGCCGCCAAAGGTCTGCGCGACATGGGCACGGTCGGGGTGCCGCAGCTCAAGGACGTGTCACCCAAGACCTTCGGCACCGCGCTCGCCTATGGAGAGACGACCCTGGGCGCCGCCTTGCTGTTGCCCACGGTCCCCGGCTGGGCCGCGGGCCTGGGGCTCGGTGCATTCAGCGCAGGTCTGCTCAATATGTACCGCAAGACCCCGGGGATGACCCTCGACGGCATCCGGCCGACCCAGGAGGGCACCGCGATCGCCAAGGACGTCTTCCTGCTCGGCATCGCCGGGGCCCTCATCCTGGACTCGGTTCTCAACTGACGTCGATCCTCCCGCGACGACTCACGGGTCGTCGCCGACGCAGTCGCGGGCCGAGCACCGCGCAAGCCCGGCCCGCGATGCGCGCATAGTCTCGGCCCAAGGCCACCTCGGAACTCAGGAGTATCGATGACGGAACCGACAGATCCCAACCAGCAGTCCCCCGGGCCCGATCAACGCGGGCTCCCGCAGCTCCCCCAGGATTGGGATCGAGCTCTGGTCGTCGTGGCGCACCCGGACGACATCGAGTACGGCACTGCGGCTGCGGTGGCCCGTTGGACCGCGGACGGCAAGCGGGTCACCTATCTGCTGGCAACCTACGGCGAGGCCGGGATCGACGGAGCGCACCCCAGCGAGGTCGCGCAGATCCGAGCCCAGGAAGAGCGCGACGGTGCGGCCGAGGTCGGGGTCGACGTCGTGGAGTTCCTCGGGTTGAAGGACGGGGTCGTCGAATACGGTCTGCCGCTGCGGCGGGCCATCGCACGCGCGGTGCGTGTGCACCGTCCCGAGGTCGTCATCGGAGTGACACACCGGGAGCGCTTCGCCGGCGGTGGCACGAATCAGGCCGACCACCGCGCGGTCGGGCTGGCGCTCATCGATGGGGCCCGCGATGCCGGGAACCGGTGGATCTTCACCGACCTGCTCGAGGAGGGGCTCGAGCCGTGGTCCGTCCGTTTCGCGGCCCTGACCGGGTCACCCGCGGGGACGCACGGTCTGGAGGTCGGCGAATTCGTGGAGTCGGCCATCGCCTCCCTCCAGGCCCACGCCCGGTATTTGGCCGGCCTGCCGGAGGACTACCCGAGCGCGCGCGAGCTGCTGGAGGGCATCCTGCGGGGCGGTGGCGCGGCGATCGGCGCCGAGTTCGGTGTGACCTTCGAGGTCTTCGATTTCTGAGCCAGGACGCGACGTCAGCGTTTCACACGACTGTCGCAAGCCAGGCCAACGCCTCCGAGACGCTTAGCACCGACGCGAGCCCGGCGGGTGACACCGGCCGGGCCACGACGACCACGGGTATCCCTCGTTCGCGTGCCACGACGAGCTTGGGTGCGGTGGCCGCGCCGCCGCTGTTCTTAGTGACGAGGACGTCGATACCCCAGCGCGCGAAGGTCGCTCGCTCACCGGCCAGGTCGAAGGGGCCGCGGTCGAGGACGACCTCGTGGCGAGCCGGTAAGGGTGGATCCGGGCGTTCGATGGAGCGCACCAGGCACCATGACCGGACCTGCGCGAATGCGCTGACCTCCAGCCGTCCGATCGTGAGGAAGGCCCGCTGGCCCAGCCCGTCGACCTGTGTCACCGCGGCGCCGACGCAATCCGCCAGGTGCCAATCATCACCGGGCTCGGGGGTCCAGGCGGGTCGGTCCAGCCGCAGCAGGGGGACCCCAACCCCCGCGCACGCCTGCGCCGC
>JAUNUZ010000090.1 GCA_030537915.1 Micrococcales bacterium | reverse complement strand
CCAGGGCGGCCTATCGCAAACCGGGTGGGCGATCTATCCTTGTACTCAATCCGTGTCCTGCAGCCAGACGCGCAGGGGACAACGCCGGATCAGTACGCGTTGACGCCTCGGGCCGCCGAGGGTCAGAGGTGTCTCTTCGGCGAGCTTCAGACGGGATTGTCTAGGAGGTCTACGTGCCACTGTCCGAGCATGAGCAGAAGCTGCTCGACCAGATGGAACAGGCGCTCTATGCCGAGGACCCACGGTTCGCCAGTTCGATGAAGGGTCGCCGGGGGTCGACGAACCGCCGTCGTGCCATCGTGGGGGTCGGTTTCGCTGTCGTCGGCCTTGCTTTTGTGCTGGCCGGCGTCACCACCGAGATCATCGCGCTCGGAGTCGTAGGTTTCGTCGTCATGGTCGCCGGCGTCGCCTGGGCTGCGACGCCCTCGCGCGCCAAGCGCGGCCAGCCCGCGGCCGCCGACAACCCCGCCGCGGCAGTCCCCGGTTCGAACCCCGGGTCGCGTGCCGCCCACCCGGGCGGCCGCGGTGCGAAGCCGGTGTCCAAGACGCGCGGGCAGCAGCCCAAGAGCTCGGGAACCTTCCTGCAGCGCATGGAGCAGCGCTGGGCCAAGCGTCGCGACGAGGGCCAGAGGTTCTGAGGGAGTCGCGCAGCGAGTGCCCAGCTTCTAGAAGAGCACCCGCCACGCACCGAAGACGAACGCGCCGGCGATGAGCAGCCCAGTGGTCAACTCGATCCCGTAGCTCACCATCGCCGCAGCGACGGCACTGCGGGTGGACGCCCACGCTCTCTCATGGCCGATCCGCGTGAGTTCGGCGAGGTAGACCCCCGCGACGAAGCCCAGCGGCAGTCCGAGGACGGGGATGAGGAAGAAGCCGATCATGCCCGCGACCAGACCGATGAGGGTCGAGCGGTTCGGCACCCCGGCATCACGCAGCCGACGACCGGGGATGAGGTATTGCAGGAGCCAGCCAGCGATCGCGAGGGCCGTGGAAATGACCAGGACGGCCCAACTGACGGCGTTCTGCGCGGCGAGAGACCAGACGAGGACGGATCCCCAGATGAGGATGAGGCCGGGTAGGACCGGAATAGCAATGCCCGCGAGCCCGACGAGAATCGCCAGGCCCGCGAGCACGCTCACGGTAGTTAGCACGAATCGATCGTATTCTTGAATTCCCTGCGGTCAGCCCTACTGTCTCGCCGCCTCGAGCAGCCGACTGGTTTCGTCGTGAATCTCGACCGCCAGATCTTGCATCTTGGGCAGGTGCTCCCGCCCATGGTGGGCGCAGAACAGCAGTTCGCCGCCGGTGTGCAGGCGGGCGCGCACATAAGCCTGGGCGCCACATCGATCGCAGCGGTCGGCCGAAGTCAGGGGTGTTGCCAGAGCAGCGCTCACGTCAGCCTTCCATCTCTTACGTAGGAACCGGCACACCAACCGATGGTGTGCACTAGGGGAGTTCCATGCACCAGTGTCAACAGTCAAGCACGCGTGAACCTTCCCTGCCTGTGCCACGCCGTCATACGGACGTCCACTGATCAGGGTCGGCCCCCTCGAGCGAGCCATTGACCTGCAATCATCCCATCGACCGGGGGCGAGCGGGAGTGAGGGGTCGAAGGTGTGGCGTCCTCGCGCCCTGGCGACGCCGTTTCGGCGGGGGTTGCTCCGGGTGCGCCTGCTCAACCTTGTCTGTGGCCGGCGTTAGCCTGACTGAGCGGGCCCTGACGGGGCTGGCGTCCGAGCCGATACAGAACACGCGACCAGGGACCGGACATACCGAAGGAGGATCCGTGCCAGGCGCAAACACCGACTACACCGCCCGACACCTGCAGGTGCTCGAGGGCCTGGAGGCGGTGCGCAAACGGCCCGGCATGTATATCGGGTCGACCGACTCGCGCGGTCTGCGGCACTGCCTGTGGGAGATCATCGACAACGCCGTCGATGAGGCGCTGGGCGGGCACGCGGGCAAGATCACGGTCGTGCTGCACGAGGACGCCTCGGTCGAGGTGCACGACGACGGCCGTGGTATTCCCGTCGATATAGAGCCCCGCACCGGCTTGTCCGGCGTCGAGGTGGTGTTCACCAAGCTGCACGCGGGTGGGAAGTTCGGCGGGGGTTCCTACACGGCCTCCGGCGGTTTGCACGGCGTGGGCGCCTCGGTGGTCAACGCCCTGTCCGAGCGACTCGATGTCGAAGTCGACCGCGTCGGCAAGACCTATGCCATGAGCTTCCGCCGCGGTGAGCCGGGCGTCTTCGATGATGCGAGCGGTCGCTCTCCGAACTCGCCCTTCACCCCTTTCGTCGAGGGCAGCGAGCTGCGTGTTGTCGGCAAGGCGGCGAGGGGGGCGCGCGGCACCCGGATCCGCTACTGGGCCGACCGTCAGGTCTTCCTCGCTCAGGCGCACTTCTCCTACGAAGAGCTGGCCGCCCGAGCGCGGCAGACGAGCTTCCTCGTGCCGGGGTTGCGGCTCGAGCTTCGCGACAATCGCACCCTCGAGGGACTCGACACGCCTCGCGAGGAGGTTTTTCTCCACGACGGTGGGATTGCCGAGTTCACCGACTTTCTAGCCTCGGACCCGCCGGTGACCGATGTCTGGCGACTCAGCGGTCACGGTGAGTTCACGGAGATGGTGCCGGTTCTGGATGATCAGGGGCACATGAGCCCGCAGGAGGTCACCAGGGACTGCGGTGTCGACATCGCACTGCGGTGGGGCACGGGTTACGAAACGACGGTCCGCTCGTTCGTCAACATCATCGCGACGCCCAAGGGGGGCACGCACATCGCGGGCTTCGAGCAGGCTCTGCTCAAGACCATCCGCAAGCAGGCCGAGGCGCGCGCCCGGGCTCTCAAACTGGGCACCGACAAGCTCGAAAAGGACGACGTCATGGCGGGCTTGACGGCGGTGGTGACGGTGCGCCTGGCCGAGCCGCAGTTCGAGGGTCAGACCAAGGAGGTTCTCGGCACCTCGGCCGTGCGGGCGATCGTAGCGCGGGTGTTGGAGACGGAGCTGACGGCGCATCTCACGTCAACGAAGCGCGATGACAAGGCGCAGGTTGCACAGGTGCTTGAGAAGGTCGTCGCCGAGATGAAGGCGCGCATCTCTGCTCGGCAGCACAAGGAGAACCAGCGCCGCAAGTCCGCGCTTGAATCCTCGACACTTCCGGCGAAGCTGTACGACTGTCGCACGAGCGACGTCGAGCGCACCGAGCTCTTCATCGTGGAGGGTGACAGCGCGATGGGTACGGCCAAAGCAGCGCGCTCCTCGGAGTTCCAGGCGCTGCTGCCGATCCGCGGCAAAATCCTCAACGTGCAGAAGGCCTCGGTCGGCGACATGCTACGCAACGCCGAGTGCGCCTCGATCATTCAGGTCATCGGCGCCGGCTCGGGGCGGAGCTTCGATCTCGACGCGGCCCGCTACGGCAAGGTCATCATCATGACCGACGCTGACGTCGACGGCGCCCACATCCGCACGCTGCTGCTCACCCTGTTCTTCCGGTATATGCGACCGCTCGTCGAAGACGGGCGAGTCTTCGCCGCGGTGCCGCCACTGCATCGGATCGAGGTCGTCACCCCGGGACCGACAAGGAACGAGCTGATCTACACGTACAACGAGGCCGAGATGCGGCGCACCGTGTCGACGCTGCACAAACGGGGCAAGCGCATCAAGGAACCGATGCAGCGCTACAAGGGTCTCGGCGAGATGGACGCGGACCAGCTGCGCGACACGACGATGGATCCGCGCCAGCGGCTGCTGCGCCGGGTGACGTTGGCTGACACCGAGAACGCCGAAGGCGTATTCAACCTGCTCATGGGCAGCGATGTCGCTCCGCGCAAGGACTTCATCGTCGACTCGGCGCACTCGCTCGACACCGAGCGCATCGACGCCTAGGTGTGCTGCCCCACCAGGTTGCCTGGCCCGGTGGTGGGTGCGATGTTGCCGTTTGCGGGGTGGGGCGGGTGCGCTTGTGCCTGGAGGCACGGGCTTCGCAAGTGGTGCGCCGCAGTTGTCACCGGGTGCGGCGCTCGACAAGCTCGTCGCCGGCCTCGCTTGGTGGCCGCACTCAGGTCACCTCGGTGACGTCGAGGTAGGTGGAGATGCTCGGGTCCCGTTCGCATGAGACCCGTCGAGGCTCGGGGTCGGTGCGCGCCGTGACCTCGACCCGCAGTGAGTGCTTTGCCGGGCCCGTGACTCTGGCCCTTCGTGCCCGACCCTGGGTGGCGCCGCCCTCCGCGCCCGGCTCCCACTCGATCCGCACCGGCTCGCGAATGTCCGCCAGGTCCCAGCGGATGCGGGCGTAGGCGTCGACGGTTTGATCCAGGGGAGCCAGATGTGCCAGCCCGCGCAGCACGCGCCTGTCGAGCAGCTCGGTGGCGATGTCGTGCGAGGGCGACCCCAGCGCGGCGTCGGCCAGGGCCGCGTCGAGGCGACCCAGCGTGGCGCCCGTCGGCAGCAGCACTCCCGTCGGCGCGAATCGGTGACCGCCGGTGTGGCTGCATTCCCAGACCCGGTTGGGGTACCTGCGGGCGAGGTTGGCGGCGAGCGGGAGCCCACGCAGGGCGCAACAGACGTCGCGCTTGGCGTTCGTGCAGATGAGGGCAACGGACTCGGGCGAACGGGTCAGCCCGGGAAGACTCGTTTCATCGGGCACGCCGCCGCTCCCCAGCACGTCCCACGGCAGTTCGAGCACGTCGGACGGTTCGTGAAGGCGTCCCGCAAGCAGGGTCGGTCGGCCGATGCCAGCACCGCAAGCGAGGAATACCTGGCGCGGTCGACGGACGCGGGCGTCGCCCGCTCGGCCCGGCCGACGGATGAGCAGCGCCCGCCCGCCGGCGCTCGCAACGACCGCCTCGATGTTTTTTCCCAGGTCTGGGCCGAGGTGGGAGGAGGCGAAGGCGTCGTGCCCCCACGGGCCGGGTTGCTCCACAGCTAGCCAGAATTCGGCCCTCGCCGCGGTTCCCCAGGCCGGGATGCCGCCCCGGTCCCATTGCGCCGAGCAGGCGTCGGAAAGCACCCGCGCACGTCTGGACGCGCGGATGTCGGGACGCGGGGAATCGACGGGTAAGTCCACCCCCCGACGCTAACGCCGGTGTCCAGGCCGCGGCACGTCGAGGGGGCGCTCGCAAGGCCGCTGTCGTGTTCGGGCGCTGAGGTCACGCCCAGGAAACAAATTCAGCCATTCCTCAACGAGCGCTGGACGAGCGCCCCACCGGGCGGCACGCTATCCCCCATGACCGCACGCGAAGAGGGCGCAATGACCGATGTGTCCGTCGATGACGACAGCGCGGCCGGGCACGGTGGCGAGCCGGGGCTCGTCAGGCGGATCGGGCCCGGGCTGCTCCTGCTGTTCATCGTCGGCGACATCCTTGGCACGGGCGTCTACGCACTGACAGGCAAGGTCGCCAAGGAGGTCGGAGGAGCGGTCTGGCTGCCCTTCCTGTCCGCATTCCTCATCGCGATGCTCACCGCGTTCAGCTACCTGGAACTAGTGACGAAGTATCCGAAGGCCGGCGGCGCCGCCGTCTACACGCACAATGCGTTCAAGGTCCACTTCATCACGTTCCTCGTCGCTTTCACCGTCATGTGTTCGGGTCTGACGTCCGCCTCGAGCGCGGCCAAGGCCTTCGCGGGCAACGTCGCCACCGTGGTCGGCTGGGAGGCTGCCAGCGCGATGGGGCTCGTCGTGGCGCTGCTCTTCATGACGGCTATCGCTATCGTGAACTTCCGCGGCGTCGCCGAGAGCGTCAAGCTCAACGTCATCCTCACGCTCGTCGAGCTGACCGGCCTGCTCATCATCATTGCCATCGGCGCGGTGGCGATCATGGGGGGCAGGGGCGACCTATCGCAGCTGACGAGCATCAAGATTCCCGAGGGCGAGACGGCCTTCGGGGCCGTGACGGCTGCCACCGCGCTGGCGTTCTTCGCCATGGTCGGCTTCGAGGACTCGGTCAACATGGCCGAGGAGACCAAGGAACCCGAGCGGATCTTCCCCAAGATCATGATCCTGGGGCTCACCATTACCGGCATCATCTATGTGCTCGTGGCGATCTCCTCGGTGGCGCTCGTCCCACCGGAGGAGTTGGGCGAGGGCACGGCGCCGCTGCTCAAGGTCGTGCAGGCCGGCGCGCCCGCCTTCCCGGTGTGGATCTTCGCCTTCATCACGATGTTCGCGGTCGCTAACTCGGCTCTCATCAACATGCTCATGGCCTCACGCCTGCTCTATGGCATGGCCAACGAAGAGGTCTTGCCACGGCCGCTGGGCAAGGTGCACAAGGGTCGGCGTACCCCCTACGTCGCGATCATCTTCACCACGGCCATCGCCTTCGGGCTCATCTGGTTCGCCGATCTGACGGCGCTGGGGGGCACGACCTCTTTCCTGCTTCTTCTCGTCTTCACGGTCGTCAACGTCGTCGTGCTCGTCCTGCGCCGGGACAAAGTGGAGCACAAGCACTTCCGGTCGCCGACGAGCATCTCGATCATCGGCGCGCTGCTGTGCGCCTTCCTTGCCAGCCCGCTCTCGGGGCGCGCGGTGGAGGACTACAAGATCGGCGGCGTCCTGCTCCTTATCGGCGTCGCGCTGTGGGCGCTCACATGGTTGGTCAACCGAGCGATCTTTTCCAAGCCCACCTACGCCAAGCACCCCGAGGCGCTCGGCGGGAAGGTCGACGAGGACATCCGCTAGGACCGGACTGTCGCTACGACCCCGGTGTCGATCGCGGGCCCCGCTCTGGCCGGCCGTGGCGAGGCCGGAGGTCCTGGAGCCTGGCCCGCAGACTTCGCCAGGCGCTGACAGCAGGATTTTGGAGCTTGCGCGCCGGCCCGCCCGCGGAGCGCAAGCCCGGGGAGACCTTGACGGTCGGGAGTGCTAGAAACAGGGAATGACAAACGCCCCTGCCTCGCTGCCCTGGATCACGAAGCTCGTTGCGTTGGATACAACGAGTCGAGACTCCAATGTCACTCTCATCGACGTCGTAGCCGAGGAGCTGCGATCGCACCGGCTCGAGCCGGCGATCTTCCCCACCGACGACGGCAAGAAGGCCAATCTCGTCGCCACGATCCCGGCTGCCGACGGCACACGCACAGGCGGGGTCGTGCTCTCGGGGCACACCGACGTCGTGCCGGTCGACGGGCAGGACTGGGAGGGCGACCCGTTCGAGGCGCGCATCCAAGACGGGCGAGTCTACGGACGAGGCACCGCCGACATGAAGTCCTACATCGCGGTCATCCTTGCGGCGTTGCCGCGCATGGTCGCGGCGTCCCTGCGCGAGCCGATCCACCTCGCGCTGACGTACGACGAGGAAGTGGGCTGCCTCGGCGGGGCGCAGATCGTCAAGCAGATCGCCGGGCTGGGGCTCGCCCCGCGGGGGTGTGTAGTGGGTGAGCCGACGAGCATGCGGGTCATCACCGGGCACAAGTCGATGAACGTCGTCGCGGTCACCTTCCACGGCGTTGCCGCGCACTCCTCGCTCACGCCCAACGGTGTCAACGCGATCGAATACGCGGCGTCCTTCATCCGATTCGTCCGCGAGCAAGCGCAGTCGTGGCGCGCCGATGGCCCCTTCGACGACGCATACCCGGTCGCGTACACAACTGCGGGGGTCAACCTGATCTCGGGCGGTATCGCCTCGAACACCGTCGCTGACCGCTGCCGACTTGAGCTCGACTTCCGCACGATCTCAGCGGACTCACCGGACGACGTGCTCATCTCGCTGCGCGCGGAAGCGTCCCGGATCGAGACGGAGTGCAGGCGCGAGAATGACACGGCCCGCGTCGAGCTCGAGGTCATCGCCCAGGTCCCCGCATTCGAGGCCGTCGCCGACTCGGAGACGGTCGCCCTCGCCTTGGCCCTGGGCGCGCAGGAGTGCGCCGACAAGGTCACCTATGGGACGGAGGCGGGGCAGTTCGCCGAGTCCGGGATCGATACGATCGTGTGCGGTCCGGGTGACATAGCCCAAGCCCACGGCCCCAACGAGTACATCGAATTGAGCCAGATCGAAGCGTGCGAGGCGTTTGTTGCCCGCTTGATCGAACGGCTCAGCTCGCCGGAGGAGACCGGCGAACCAGCAGAGGTGTCCAATGATGTGCGCG
>JAUNUZ010000089.1 GCA_030537915.1 Micrococcales bacterium | reverse complement strand
AGGGCAGTGGCTCAATTGGTAGAGCACCGGTCTCCAAAACCGGCGGTTGGGGGTTCGAGTCCCTCCTGCCCTGCGATGTGGCGGTCGCACTTGCGACGGTTCCACACCGACGCGATAACCCGGTCAGTTCTGGGGCAGCGATCAAGACAGGCAGAGAAGAGGACGCGTGAGCGACCAGAGGACGGCACCCCGCGGGGCGCGTTCCGCCCCCGGCGGCACGAGCGCCGGTGGCAACGCCTTCTCCCGCTTCTTCGCCTCGATCGGGCTGTTCTTCGGCCAGGTCCTCGACGAGATTCGCAAGGTCGTGCGGCCGACGCGCGAGGAGCTGACGACCTACACGATCGTCGTCATCGTCTTCGTGACCGCGATCATGCTCTTCGTCCTGGGCCTCGACACCCTCATCACGAAGCTCGTCTTCTGGGTGTTCGCCGGTTGAGGCCTCGACCGTCCGCCTGGCGCAACCACACGCAGCCCGGTAGCGCCACACGTCTTGTTACGCCAGAGGAAGTAGGTCACCGCGTGTCCGAGCACGAGAGCCCCGAGGCCACCGACCAGCGGTCGGTCGACGACGAGGGCGTCGTCGAGCCCACCGCCGAGGAACTCGCTGCCGAGTCTGCGGAGATCTCCCTCGTCCCCGATGGCGCCGAGGCCAACCCCGACGATCTCGACTCCAACGATCTCGACCAGGACGGACAGCAGCCCGCCGGCTCCGAGAGCCTTACGAAGGACCTCGACGACTCCGAGACCGTCTCGGACGCCGACGGCGACTCACCGTCCGAGGCCCCCGTCGGTGAGTCCGCCGACGTCGAGGGCGACTCCGAAGAGGACCAGACGGCGGCGTCCGCGGATGCCGAGACGGCGCAGGCAGAGGTGGCCCAAGCGCAGCCAGCCGAGCAGGCCGCAGAGGTCGACCCTACTGAAGAGCTATGGCGTTCACTGCGATTCGCAGATGGCGACTGGTATGTCGTGCACAGCTACGCCGGTTACGAGAACCGCGTCAAGCAAAACCTCGAGCAACGCATCACCTCGCTCAACATGGAGGAGTACATCTTCCAGACCGAGGTTCCGATGGAGCAGGTCTCCGAGATCAAGAACGGCCAACGCAAGCTCGTCCGCCGGGTGCGCATGCCCGGTTATGTCCTGGTGCGGATGGACCTGACCGACGAGAGCTGGGGTGCGGTGCGCCATACGCCAGGTGTCACCGGCTTCGTCGGCAACGCCTATTCGCCGGTGCCGCTCAGCCTGGACGAGGTTTTCTCCATGCTCTCCGCACAGGTCGAGGCCGCGGCTGCAGGAGAATCGAGTCAGGGCGGAGGCGCCAGAGCCGCGTCGGCGGCGTCCGGCGATTCGACGGTCCTGGGGGACTTCGAGATCGGTGAGTCGGTCACGGTCATGGAGGGTCCCTTCGAGACCATGCCGGCCACGATCTCCGAGGTGCTCTCCGAGAGCCAGAAGCTCAAGGTCCTCGTGTCGATCTTCGGTCGCGAGACGCCGGTCGAGCTGTCGTTCAGCCAGGTGGCAAAGATCTGACCGCCTCGCGGTGACCGCGGCGAGGGACCGAGCTCGCGGACACCCCCAAGACGTCGGTGCGGCTGTGCCGCCCGATTCACATAGCCGAAGAGCCGGCGAGTCGTCGTGCTCTTTGATGCAACCGGGTCATCGCCCATGGCGTGGGCCCACGACAGGAAGAGAAGAGCAATGCCTCCGAAGAAGAAAAAGAAGATCTCCGGCCTAATCAAGCTGCAGATCCAGGCTGGTGCGGCTACGCCTGCGCCACCCGTGGGCCCCGCGCTCGGTCAGCACGGCGTCAACATCATGGAGTTCGTCAAGGCCTACAACGCCGCGACGGAGTCGCAACGCGGCAACGTCATCCCGGTGGAGATCACGGTCTACGAAGACCGCTCGTTCACCTTCATCACGAAGACGCCGCCGGCCGCCGAGCTCATCAAGAAGGCCGCGGGCGTGGCCAAGGGTTCCGGTGAGCCACACAAGACCAAGGTCGCCAAGCTGACGCAGGACCAGGTGCGCGCGATCGCCACGCAGAAGATGCAGGACCTGAACGCGAACGACATCGAGCAGGCGATGAAGATCATCGCAGGTACGGCGCGCTCGATGGGCATCACTGTCCGGGCCTAGGCCCGGGCACCATAGAAGACGACCCCCATCGCCAAGCGATGTCAGTCGGCACGACGCAGTCACCTGCGGACCGAAGGAAAGGTCGCGCGGCGCGCCTGCTCGTAGCTCTGGGGTGTTTGGGGGATTGCCCAGACGTGTGGGAGGGCCAGGCGCTGGCTCGCACCACGACTCCATCACCACATCAAGGAGAAGAAATGCAGCGCAGCAAGGCTTACCGCGCCGCCGCCGAGAAGATCGGTTCGGACACCGTCTACGCGCCGCGCGAGGCCGTTCGCCTGGCTAAGGAGACGGCGCACACGAAGTTCGACTCGACGGTCGAGGTCGCGATGCGGCTCGGCGTCGACCCGCGCAAGGCCGACCAGATGGTTCGCGGCACCGTCAACCTGCCGCACGGCACGGGCAAGACCGCCCGCGTGCTCGTCTTTGCGACCGGTGCCAACGCGGACGCCGCGACGGCCGCGGGTGCGGATTACGTCGGCTCCGATGACATGCTGGCCAAGGTCCAGGGTGGCTGGCTCGATTTCGACGCCGTCGTCGCAACCCCGGACCTCATGGGTAAGGTCGGCCGGCTCGGCAAGGTCCTGGGGCCCCGCGGTCTCATGCCGAACCCCAAGACGGGCACCGTGACGATGGACGTCGCGAAGGCGGTCTCGGACATCAAGGGTGGCAAGATCGAGTTCCGGGTCGATAAGCACGCCAACTTGCACTTCATCATCGGCAAGGTGTCGTTCGACGAGAAGTCGCTGGTCGAGAACTACGCGGCGGCGCTCGATGAGATCCTGCGGCTCAAGCCGTCGGCGTCCAAGGGTCGCTATATCAGCAAGGCGACGATGGCGACGACGAACGGCCCCGGCATCCCGCTGGACTTCAACCGCACCCGCAACCTGCTCTCCGAAGACGACGGCTGAGCTAGAACCAATCCCCGTCGCTTACGAACGGGCCGGCCCTTTGGATGGGTCGGCCCGTTCGTACGCGCCGTCAGGTGCTGGTTCGTCATGGTGGGCACCGGGGGCAGGGCTGTCGAGGTCGCACTGATAGTGAGGGCCCTGGGCCCGGGAACAGTGATTTGCTGTCAAGGGGGCGCGCGGCGTAGCGTTGCTTCAGACCCATGACCGCCGGTTGTCGAAGCGCCCAGGTGTTTTGATCGAAAGGCCCCCCGCAGGGGCGACCAGCGCAGGCCGCGAACTGCAAGCTCATCCACGCCGCAAGCGTTGATGACGCTCGGCTCCCGCGCCCTGCGCCGGGAGCCTTTTCTCGTCCCAGGGGCCTAGGGGACCGGCATCACCACTGAAGGAGGCCCCATGGCAACGCCCGCGAAGCAGGCCGCCATCGCCGAGCTCACGGACAGGTTCCGCGAGTCCGGCGCGGCCGTACTCACCGAGTACCGCGGTCTCAGCGTCGCCCAGCTCTCGCAGCTGCGCGCGTCGCTGCGGACCACCGGCTCCTACTCGGTCGTGAAGAACACGCTCACTCAGCTTGCCGCCAAGGAGGCCGGAGTCTCGGCCTTCGACGGCCTGCTGTCCGGGCCTTCGGCCATCGCCTTCATCACCGGAGACCCGGTTGAGGCGGCTAAGAGCCTGCGTGACTTCTCGAAGGCCAACCCGCTTCTCGTGATCAAGGCCGGCGTTCTGGACGGCAAGGCCTTGACCGGCGAAGAGATCGCCAAGCTCGCGGACCTCGAGTCCCGCGAGGTGCTCCTCGGCAAGCTGGCCGGGGTCATGAAGGCGAAGCTCAGCCAAGCCGCGTACATGTTCGCCGCGCCGCTGTCGAAGACGGTTCGCACCGTCGACGCGCTGCGCGCCAAGCTGGAGGAGCAGGGCCCGCAGGGTTCTGCGGCCGCGACCCCTGCCGAGGCAGCAGAGCCTGCCCCCGAGGCCACCGAAGACGTCGCCACGGGTGGCGACTCGGCCTGAGACGCGCGTGCAACGCAGGATGCGGCGAGCGCGAGCGAGCTGTGCCGAGCGGAACGCGCGGAGTCGGGCCAATCACGAGCTGACGTAGAAGCGTCGGCTCACTCCACACACACGCCACTCACGGCAAGACTAGGAAGGACATCACCATGGCGAAGCTCAGCACCGAGGAGCTCCTTGACACGTTCAAGGAGATGACGCTGATGGAGCTCTCGGAGTTCGTCAAGCTCTTCGAGGACACGTTCGACGTCACCGCCGCCGCTCCGGTCGCGGTTGCCGCCGCCGCTGGGGGCGGCGACGCCGCACCGGTCGAGGAGGAGAAGGACGCGTTCGACGTCGTCCTCGAGGCCGCGGGCGACAAGAAGATCCAGGTCATCAAGGAGGTGCGCTCCCTCACGAGCCTCGGCCTGAAGGAGGCCAAGGACCTCGTCGACGGCGCTCCCAAGGCCGTCCTGGAGAATGCCAGCAAGGATGACGCCGAGAAGGCCAAGGCTGCCCTTGAGGGCGCCGGCGCCACCGTCACCCTCAAGTGATGACTTCCCTGCGGTCGACAGCACCGATGGTGGGTCGACCGCAGGGATAGCGTCTCGCCGCGACCTGAGCGCACTCTCGCTCAACGCAATGGCAGGCGCCGCCGCAGCGTCGACGCGGCGATACCGACAAGGTCGGTGTCGCCGCGTTTGTGCTGTCTCCTCGCGATGGGTCCTGGCCTCGGCCCCGGTTCTTGGGCACGCGCCACGACAGCCAACCGACGGCCGTTACTGCGGGCGACACGCCGGGCCGGGTGCTCGGGAGCACCCACATGCTTGACCGGTGAACCCGGCCGGGACCACACTGGCGAGTGCAGGGGAGAGGCTCAGGTCCGGTCTCTGGCGGCCGATTGGACGCACCTGGTCACCTACGGTATGCTGTCGCTTTGCGCTGCCTGTGCTCCTGCCCGCAGTCGAGCGCCCCCATCCTCCGCAGCCTTTCAGTCGTGAATTCATGACTGTCACTGCGCGAAGATGCCGCTCAGGGGCTGTTCGTAACGGGGGAGGGCCACCACGGCAGGCGCGACCGCCGTACACCCAGGCCTCTGGAAGGACCATCCTTGGCTGCCTCGCGCACCGCGACTCAGAAGATGTCCAGCGCTATCACGGCTTCGGGCCGTGTCTCCTTCGCGAAGATCCGCGAGCCTCTGGAGGTGCCGGACCTGCTGGCACTTCAGACCGAGAGTTTCGATTGGTTGCTCGGCAACGAGCGCTGGCAGAGCCGTGTCGCCGCGGCCCTGCAGGCAGGCCGGCAGGACGTCCCCGAGCGCTCCGGCCTCGAGGAGATCTTCGAGGAGATCTCTCCGATCGAAGACTTCTCCGGCTCCATGTCGCTCAGCTTCCGGGATCACCGGTTCGAGGAGCAGAAGTACTCCATCGAGGAGTGCAAGGAGCGGGATACGACATACAGCGCCCCGCTGTTCGTGACCGCCGAGTTCATGAACAATCACACCGGTGAGATCAAGTCCCAGACCGTGTTCATGGGTGACTTCCCCCTGATGACCGAGCGCGGGACCTTCATCATCAACGGCACCGAGCGCGTCGTCGTCTCCCAGCTCGTCCGCAGCCCCGGTGTCTACTTCGAGCGCACGCCGGACAAGACCTCGGACAAGGACATCTACACGACCAAGGTCATCCCGAGCCGCGGCGCGTGGCTCGAGTTCGAGATCGACAAGCGCGACATGGTCGGCGTCCGCGTCGACCGTAAGCGCAAGCAATCGGTCACGGTGCTGCTCAAGGCCCTCGGCTGGAGCGACGCCCGCATCCTCGAGGAGTTCGGCGAGTACGACTCGATGCGCCAGACCCTTGAGAAGGACAGCGCGACGGGTCAGGACGACGCGCTGCTCGACATCTACCGCAAGCTGCGGCCGGGCGAGCCGCCGACCAAGGAGGCCGCGCAGACGCTGCTCGACAACCTCTACTTCAACCCCAAGCGCTACGACCTGGCCAAGGTCGGACGCTACAAAGTCAACAAGAAGCTGGGGATCGAGACAGCCCTGTCGGAGTCGACGCTGACGGTCGACGACATCGTCGCCACCATCAAGTACATCGTGGCTCTGCATGCCGGCCAGGGCTCCCTTCCCGGCCGCCGTCGTGGCCAGGACGTCGAGATCCGCGTCGAGACCGACGACATCGACCACTTCGGTAACCGTCGCCTGCGCAACGTCGGTGAGCTCATCCAGAACCAGGTCCGCACCGGCCTGTCTCGGATGGAGCGCGTCGTGCGCGAGCGGATGACGACCCAGGACGTCGAGGCCATCACCCCGCAGACCCTGATCAACATCCGGCCGGTCGTCGCCTCGATCCGTGAGTTCTTCGGAACCAGCCAGCTTTCGCAGTTCATGGACCAGAACAACCCGCTCGCGGGCCTGACGCACAAGCGCCGCCTGTCCGCGCTGGGGCCTGGGGGTCTCTCTCGCGACCGCGCCGGGATGGATGTCCGCGACGTACACCCGTCGCACTACGGCCGCATGTGTCCGATCGAGACGCCGGAAGGCCCGAACATCGGACTCATCGGCTCGCTCGCCTCCTACGGGCGGATCAATCCCTTCGGCTTCGTCGAGACCCCCTACCGGAAGGTCGAGCACGGCAAGGTCACGGACGAGGTCCACTACCTCTCGGCCGACGAAGAGGACGAGTTCGTCATCGCCCAGGCCAACGCGCCGATCGGGGAGGACGGTTATTTCGTCGACGAGCGCGTGCTCGTGCGCTCCAAGGGCGGCGAGTCCGAAGACCTGCCCGGTGAGGACGTCGACTACATGGACGTCTCGCCGCGCCAGATGGTCTCCGCGGCAACCGCGCTCATCCCCTTCCTCGAGCACGACGACGCCAACCGCGCGCTCATGGGCGCGAACATGCAGCGCCAGGCCGTCCCGCTGGTCCGCTCCGAGGCGCCGTTCGTCGGCACCGGCATGGAGTATCGCGCGGCGTTGGACTCCGGTGACGTCGTGCGCGCGACGAAGGCCGGCGTCGTCCAGGCGGTCTCCGCCGACGTCGTCACGGTGGCCAATGACGACGCGACCTACCAGTCCTACCGGATCGCCAAGTTCATGCGCTCCAACCAGGGCACGTCCTACAACCAGCGCGTTCTCATCGACGAGGGGGCCCGCCTCGAGGTCGGCTCCGTCATCGCCGACGGTCCCGCGACGGACGGCGGCGAGATGAGCCTCGGGCGCAACCTGCTGGTCGCGTTCATGCCGTGGGAAGGCTACAACTACGAGGATGCGATCATCCTGAGCCAGCGGCTCGTGCAGGACGACGTCCTCTCCTCCATACACATCGAGGAGCATGAGGTCGACGCCCGCGACACGAAGCTGGGCCCCGAGGAGATCACGCGGGATAT
This sequence comes from Micrococcales bacterium, assembly GCA_030537915.1. Classification (GTDB taxonomy): domain Bacteria; phylum Actinomycetota; class Actinomycetes; order Actinomycetales; family Dermatophilaceae; genus Kineosphaera. Next base: position 738 of record JAUNUZ010000089.1, on the reverse strand, counting down.
CCCCAACGTCTCCGAGGAGGTCCTCGCCGACCTCGATGAGCGCGGGATCATCCGCATCGGCGCCGAGGTACGCGACGGCGACCTCCTCGTCGGCAAGGTCACACCCAAGGGTGAGACCGAGCTGACCCCCGAGGAGCGCCTGCTGCGCGCCATCTTCGGTGAGAAGGCGCGCGAGGTGCGCGACACCTCCCTCAAGGTGCCCCACGGCGAGACCGGCACCGTCATCGGCGTCAAGGTCTTCGACCGCGAGGAGGGCGATGAACTCGCCCCGGGCGTCAACCAGCTTGTGCGCGTCTATGTGGCAAACAAGCGCAAGATCACCGACGGTGACAAGCTCGCCGGCCGGCACGGCAACAAGGGTGTCATCTCCAAGATCCTGCCGGTCGAGGACATGCCGTTCCTGGAGGACGGCACCCCGGTCGACGTCGTACTCAACCCGCTCGGGGTCCCCGGTCGGATGAACATCGGCCAGATTCTCGAGCTGCACCTGGGTTGGGCCGCCAGCCGCGGGTGGGAGATCGAGGGAGCTCCGCAGTGGGCGCAGATGATTCCTGCCGACGGTCGTACGGCGCCCCCCGGCACCCGAGTCGCCACCCCGGTCTTCGACGGTGCGAACGAGGGCGAGATCACCGGTCTGCTCGATGCGACCCTGCCGACCCGAGACGGTCAGCGGCTGATCGGGGCCTCAGGTAAGGCGCGCCTCTTCGACGGCCGCTCCGGGGAGCCCTACCCCGACCC
>JAUNUZ010000088.1 GCA_030537915.1 Micrococcales bacterium | reverse complement strand
TCCGCGTCTGACCGGCGTTTCAACGCCAGACTCCGCACGGGCTGCCCCGGTTGCTCCAGCGTCGCCATGTTGCCGTCCGGGCGGACGAGATCCACCGGGCCGGACTCCCGCTCGAGCCGCACGCTGATCAATCCCGAGCCGGCAGGCGTCCTGGCCCGGGTCACCGTGGCATCGAGATAGGTCCCGAGCCACCCGGCGAGCAGGTCGCTGGAGGCCGAGTCCAAGCCACCGCCCACCGTGACGTTGGTGATCTGCTCGTAGGGAGGCTGGTCCAGGGCTGCAGCCAGGAGGCCCCGCCATTTCGTCGTCCGGGACCATGCGAGGTCGGTATCACCGGGGGCGAACGTCTTGGCTCGCGCGGCGATTGCCTTCGTCGGTGACGCGGCGTGCTCGGTGTCCGTGATGCGGCGCGACGCCAACTGACCGATCGGGTCGTTGGCGACGTCCCGGGGAGCCTCGAAGGGCCACCACGCCACGATGGGGGAGTCCGCCAGGAGTAGTGGCAGGACGACGGCCTCGCCATGCTTGGTCAGCTCGCCGTAGAGCCGCAGGATGACGACCTCGCTCGCGCCCGCGTCGCCGCCCACCCGGATCTGGGCGTCGATGCGGTTCGCCCCGCGGGGATTCCCGGTGACGACGCAGACGATCCGGCTCGGGTGCTGCCGGGTGGCGTCACCGGCGATCTGGAGCGCGGTCTCCGCCTTCCCCTCGTCGATGACCATGACGAGCGTGAGAACGCGTCCCAGCGCCATGGCGCCGACCTCGTCACGCAGTTGGATGAGCTTCTTGGAGACCGCGCCGACGGTCGTTTCTGGCAGATCGACGATCACGGCATCCTCCACTGGCGGCCATCGCGGGCGAGCATGTCATGGGAGCACTGCGGGCCCCACTGACCGGACTCATACGGCTGCGGCTTCGTCCGGCTGCGCGACCAGCCCTCGGTGACGGGGTCGAGGATCTCCCAGGCGAGCTCGACCTCCTCGTGGCGTGGGAACAGCGGCGGGTCGCCGAGCAGCACGTCGAGGATGAGCCGCTCGTAGGCCTCGGGGCTGGACTCCGTGAACGCCCGGCCGTAGCCGAAGTCCATCGTCACGTCCCGGACCTCCATCTGGGCTCCAGGAACCTTGGAGCCGAAACGCATCGTCACGCCCTCGTCGGGTTGTATCCGGATGACAATGGCGTTCTGCCCGAGTTCTTCGGTCTCGGTCGCGTTGAACGGCAGGTGGGGGGCTTTCTTGAAGACCACCGCGATCTCCGTGACGCGCTTGGCGAGTCGTTTGCCGGTGCGCAGGTAGAAGGGGACCCCCGCCCACCGACGCGTCTCAACCGCAACCTTGATCGCAGCGAAGGTCTCCGTCGTTGAATCGCGGTCGACGCCGTCCTCCTCGACGTAGCCGACGACCTTCTCGCCGCCCTGCCAGCCCTCCGCGTACTGTCCGCGGGCGGTGGCCTGGTCGATCGGGCCGGCCAGCTGCACCGACGCGAGCACCTTCTCCTTCTCCGCCCGCAGGTGCTTGGCGTCGAAGGCGATCGGCTCCTCCATGGCAGTGAGGGCGAGGAGTTGCAGGAGGTGGTTCTGGATGACGTCGCGGGCGGCGCCGATCCCGTCGTAGTAACCGGCGCGGCCGGCGATGCCGATGTCCTCGGCCATGGTGATCTGCACGTGGTCGACGTAGTTGCCGTTCCAGATCGGCTCGTACATCTGGTTGGCGAATCGGATTGCCAACAGGTTTTGAACCGTCTCCTTGCCCAGGTAGTGGTCGATCCGGAAGACCGAATCGGGAGGAAAGACGCTCTCGACGACGTCGTTGAGCTCGCGGGCGCTGGCCAGGTCGTGTCCGAATGGCTTTTCGATGACGACCCGACGCCAGGCGTTGCCCTCCTGGTGCGCCAAACCGCTGCGCTCCAACTGCCGACACACCTGGGAGAAGAAGCCGGGCGGGATCGACAGGTAGAAGGCGTGGTTGCCGCCGGTTCCGCGCTCCTCGTCGAGCCGGTCCACGGTCTTGGCCAGCAGGTCGAAGGCGACGTCGTCGTCAAAAGCGCCGGGCACGAAGCGGATGCCCTGGGCGAGCTGTCGCCACACCTCTTCCCGGAAGGGAGTCCGCGCGTACTGCCGCACCGAGTCGTGCACGATCTTGCCGAAATCTTGGTCCGCCCAGTCGCGTCGCGCGAACCCCACGAGCGAGAAGCCCGGTGGCAGCAGCCCGCGGTTGGCCAAGTCGTAGATCGCGGGCAGGAGCTTCTTGCGGGCGAGGTCGCCGGTCACGCCGAACATCACCATTCCGCACGGCCCGGCGATCCGGGGGAGTCGTTTGTCGCGGGGGTCCCGGAGCGGATTCCGGCCGGGACCGATGTCCACGCTCACGCGCCGGTCACCGCTGTCAACGCGCCGTCCACGCTGGCGAGCAGCTCGTCCCAGGACTTCTCGAACTTCTGCACTCCCTCCACCTCGAGCTGCTCGACGACCTCGAGGTAGGAGATGCCGAGACGCTCCAGATCATCCAGGCTCTGGGCTGCCTGCGCATACGTTCCGGTCACCGTGTCACCGGTGATCCTGCCATGGTCGGCGACCGCGTCGAGCGTCTTGCTCGGCATCGTGTTGACCGTGTTGGGCGCGACAAGCTCGGTGACGTACATCGTGTCCGGGTAGGCGGGGTCCTTGACGCCGGTCGAGGCCCACAACGGACGCTGCTGGTGGGCCCCGTCGTCGGCGAGATTCTGCCAGCGCGGAGTGGAAAAGACCTCTTCGTAGGCCTGATAGGCGAGCCGCGCGTTCGCGATGCCTGCCTTGCCCCGCAGCTCCTTGGCTGCGTCGGCCACCTCGGGCCCGAGGGCGTCGAGGCGCTTGTCGACCTCGGCGTCGACCCGGCTCACGAAGAACGACGCGACCGAGTGGATCGTCGAGAGGTCCTTGCCATGCTCACGGGCCTGCTCCAGGCCCGTGAGATAGGCGTTCATCACGCCGCGGTAGCGATCGAGACTGAAGATGAGCGTGACGTTGATGTTGATTCCGGCCGCCACGGCCTCGCTGATCGCGGGAAGACCCTCGACGGTGGCCGGGATCTTGATCAAGACGTTGGGCCGATCGACACTTGCCCACAAGCGGCCTGCCATCTCGACCGTGGCCGCTGTGGCGGTGGCCAGCCGGGGGTCAACCTCGATCGACACCCGGCCGTCCTGCCCACCCGTCCGATCGAAGACCGGCCGGAGCAGGTCGCAGGCGGTGCGGACATCCTGCGTGGTGATCTCGAAGACCGCGCGCTCGACGTCAGCACCATCCTTGACCAGCCCGCAGACCTGCTCGGCGTAGGCGTCCCCCTGTGACAGCGCGGCCGCGAAGATCGTCGGATTGGTCGTCACGCCCACGACGCACTTGTCCTGCACGAGTTCGCGCAGCGAGCCGTCGTTGATGATCCGCCGGTTGAGGTCGTCGAGCCAGATCGATACTCCAGCCCGCGCGAGTGCGTCGAGATTGGGGTTCGTTCCCACGTCAGTTGCCCTCCTCGAAGCCGGCTCCACCGGCGCTGGGTCCGTCGCCGCCCGGGACGATGGTTCCGCTCTGCGCGCGCGCCTGGGACTCCTTGGCGGCGGCGACGACGTGCTCGGGGGTGAAGCCGAACTCGGTGAGCAGCTTCTTGCCGTCCGCGGAGGCACCGAAGTGGTCGATGCCGATGATGATGCCTGCGTCCCCGACGATGTCGCGCCATCCCGTCGGGGAGCCTGCCTCGATACTGACGCGGGCGCGCACGCCCCGCGGCAGGACCTGCTCCTTGTAGGCATCGTCCTGGTGGACGAACCACTCGACGCACGGCATCGATACAACGCGGGTCGCGATCCCCTGGGACTCCAAGGTGCCTGCGGCCTCGACGGCGACCGACACCTCCGAGCCGGTGGCGACGACGATGACGTCGGGAGTCTGTTTCGACCCCTCCGCCAGGACGTAGGCGCCCTTGGCCACACCGTCGACCGAGCCCATCGTGGAGCGGTCGAAAATCGGCATCGCTTGGCGCGACAGAGCCAGCCCGGTGGGTCGGCCGTGGCTGCTCAAGATGGCCTTCCACGCGGCGGCCGTCTCGTTGGCGTCCGCGGGACGCACGATATCGAGGCCGGGCATCGCACGCAGCGCCGCAAGTTGCTCGATCGGCTGGTGGGTCGGACCGTCCTCACCGAGGCCGATCGAGTCGTGCGTCCATACGTAGATCGCGTCGCACTCCTGAATGGCGCCGAGCCGCACGGCAGGGCGCATGTAGTCGGAGAACACGAGGAAGGTGCCACCGTAGGGGCGGGTGAGGCCATCGAGTGCGATGCCGTTGACGATCATGCCCATGGCGTTCTCGCGGACGCCGAAGTGCAGAGTGCGCCCGTAGGGGTTGCCCTTCCACGAGGCGGTCTGCCGATTCGTCGGGAGGAACGAGGGCTGCCCGCCCATCGTCGTGTTGTTCGATTCGGCGAGGTCGGCCGAGCCGCCCCAAAGCTCGGGCATGACGTCGGCCAGCGCGGTGAGGATCTTGCCGCTGGCGGCGCGGGTGGCAATGCCCTTGGGGTCGGCGTCCCAAACCGGCACGGCTGCGTCGAAGCCCTCTGGCAGTTCACGGGCGCGAACCCGACCCAGGAGCTCGGCCTGCCGGGGATTGGCCTTCGTCCAGTCCTCGAACTTCTCGTCCCATTCCACGCGCAGGGCGCGCGAGCGCTCGGCCCGCGTCGAGCGGACGTGCTGAAGCACGTCGTCATCGACCTCGAAGGTTTGCGCCGGATCGAAGCCGAGGAGCTGCTTCATGCCCTTGATCTCGTCCTCGCCGAGGGCCGATCCGTGCGACTCGCCAGTGCCGCGCTTGGTCGGGGCGGGCCACGCGATGACGGTGCGGACCATGATGAAGGTCGGCTTGTCGGTGACCTTCTTGCCCTCCTCGATCGCCGCGAAGAGCGCGTCGACGTCCTCGACGTAGTCATCCGAGGTGGTGCCGTGGTTCGGGCGCCATTGCACGATCCGCACGTCCCAGCCGTAGGCCCGGTACCGCTCGGGGACGTCCTCGGTGAACGAGATGTCGGTGTCGTCCTCGATGGAGATCTGGTTCTGGTCGTAGATGAGGGTGAGGTTGCCCAGCTCCTGAGTGGCCGCGAGCGAACTCGCCTCGGAGGCGACGCCCTCCATCATGCAGCCGTCACCGGCGACGATGTAGACGTGGTGGTCGAAGACACTCTCGCCCGGCGCGGCCTCGGGGTCGTAGAGGCCGTGTTGTCGGCGAGCGGCCATCGCCATCCCGATCCCCGTCGCGACGCCCGAGCCGAGCGGACCGGTCGTGAGGTCGACTCCGGCGGTGTGGTGGACCTCCGGGTGGCCCGGGGTCTTGGACCCCCATGTGCGCAGCGACTCGATGTCCGACTTCTCGAGCAGTCCGTCGAAGTAGAGCTGGATGTACTGGGTCAGGCTCGAGTGCCCCACGGAGAGTACGAAGCGGTCGCGACCCAACCAGTGCGGGTCCGCGACGTCGTGGCGCAGGACGTTCTGATAGATGAGGTAGGCCAGCGGTGCCAGGCTGATGGCGCTGCCGGGGTGACCGTTGCCGGTCTTCTGGACCGCGTCGGCTGCGAGCGTGCGCACGGTGTCGACCGCACGGACGTCCACTTCGCTCCACCCGAGGGTCGCGGCCTTAGGAGCGGGGACGGAACGCTCGCGGAGCGCCCGCGGCGAGTCGGTGCTGGGGGACTTGTCTGCCACGCTGGTCACGGCTCCTTGTCAATGTGCCGCCGGTCTCCGCCGCGCTGCGGACCGCAGGCCGCGAGCCGGGACGAAGGTGACGTGCATCGCACTGAGGTTTTGTCGTTGCGAGCCTAGCTTTAGGCCTGCGGCGAGCCTAGCGATAGCCACCGACAGGGTGAAGCAGTTGCCCGTCCCTGCATTCTCAATGCCATGCCCGTAGACTGACCGCGTTCGCCGTCGACCGACCCGCAGCATCAAGGGTTGGCTCGCTTCGGGCGCGGGCTTGGCGAGGCGGTTGATGGACCGCGCGACACCCGTGCCACACGTCGGATCTGCCTCAGTAAAGGACATCGTGACCGCACTTCAGCCGCGCCAGCGCGCCTCGTTCGCCGGGCCCGTGCCACCGCGCCGAGCAACCCTCGCCGACTACTTATCGCTGACCAAGCCGCGGATCATCGAACTGCTCCTCGTCACGACGTTCCCGGTCATGTTCCTGGCGCAGCGAGGCATTCCTTCGGTGGGACTCATCCTGGCGACTTTGGCAGGCGGCACCCTGAGCGCCGCGAGCGCGAACACCCTGAACTGCTTCTTCGACCGCGACATCGACCGGCTCATGCACCGCACGGAGAATCGGCCGCTGGTCACGGGGGTCATCTCCCCGGCTCGCGCGCTGACCTTCGGCGCCGCGCTCGGGTTGGCCTCGGTGCTTGTGCTCGGCCTGGCCGTCAACGTACTCTCAGCCGCCTTGTCGCTGGGCGCTATCGCGCTCTACGTGGTCTTCTACACCCTCCTGCTCAAGCGCCGCACGGCCCAGAACATCGTGTGGGGCGGGGTCGCGGGGTGCATGCCGGTGCTTATCGGCTGGACGGCGGTGACGAACTCCTTGGCGTGGGCGCCGGTCGTGCTCTTCATGGTCGTCTTCTTCTGGACCCCGCCGCACTACTGGCCGTTATCGATGCGCTTCAAGGACGACTACGAGGCCGCCGGCGTGCCGATGCTGCCCGTGATCGCCAAGGACGTCACCGTGGCGCATCAGATCGTCTGGTACGCGTGGGCCACCGTCATCACGTCGCTCCTGCTCGTGCCCGTCGGTCAGGTCGGCTGGATCTACCTTGTGACCGCGGTTCTCTCGGGCGCGATCTTCGTCGCTGAGGCGCACCGCCTCCTGGTCCGAGCCAAGAGCCAGACGAGCGCGTCGCCGACCTCGTTGCGGCCGATGAGGCTCTTCCACTTCTCGATCAGCTACCTGACGATCCTCTTCGTGGCCGTCGCCGTCGACCCGCTGCTGCACCTACCGCTGCCCTTCTGAGGTCAGCCCCCTTTTCCGACTCGGCGGGGGTGTTCCCGGCCACTCTGTTCCCGGCCAGGGGGCAAGACCCAGCAGGCGTGGCCCGTCGGATGCCGGGTGGCAGCAGGGGCGACGCGCCCCGCGGGCGAGGCAGCACCCCAGCAGGCATCAGCGCCGTCGGAGCGCGAGCACGCCATTGGTGATTGCAGCGGCGAAGAGCGCGGCGAGCAGCATGTGCAAAAGAACGAGTGTCTTGGGGAGCCCGGCGAAGAACTGGGAGTAGCCGAGGATGCCCTGGGCGAGTGTCACCGCCAGCACGAGGGTCCACGCGACCGACGGAGTGTGCAGCGCATCCGCGTGCCGATTCGTGTCCGTCGTGAGGCGACACGCGAGCCAGACCGCGACGGCGAGCCCGACGAAGAGCATGACAGCGTCGGCGTGCAACCACGAGATCATTCGCGGGTCCAGCCCGTTGCGCTCGGGCTTGTCGGCGTCCCCGGAGTGGGGCCCCGAGCCGGTGACGAGGCTGCCCAGGGCGATGATCACCGCGCCGAGCGCCGCAGCCACCCAGGCGGTGCGCTGGATCAAGGGGTGCACCAGCAACTGCGACGGGCCGTCCCCCTCGCGGAGGCGGACGATGAGGTAGGTGGACACCGCTACCAGTGCGGCCGACACGATGAAGTGCAGGGACACGACGAAGGGATTGAGGTCGACACGGACACTGACACCCCCGATGATCGCCTGGATCGCGATGCCCGCCAGCAAGACGAAGGCGGGGAGCTTGATGCCCCGGCGGTGCTCCAGCGGTCGGAACGCGGCCCAGAGGACCAGCAGCGCGGCGATGCCGACGACGCCCGTCAGCGTGCGGTTGCCGAATTCGATGTAGGGGTGCAGGCCGGAGGCCATCTCGCGGGTGGGCACGTAGGAGCCCTCGACGCACTGCGGCCACGTCGGGCATCCCAAGCCGGAGCCGGTGAGCCGCACCAGTCCGCCCGTGACGATGATGCCCACCTCGACGACCCAGTTGAGCCAGAAGACCGGCGCCACCCAGCGAGCCCCTCGCCCGTGCGGTGCGTTGGGACTGCCGGGGTCGAGCGAGTCTGGATGGTGTCGGGGAATGGCGGTCTCGGGCACGTCATCGACCCTACGCCGGTGCACCGGCGCGGCAGCGCCCAGGCGGGCCGCGACGG
>JAUNUZ010000087.1 GCA_030537915.1 Micrococcales bacterium | reverse complement strand
CGCTCGGCGGAGCACTCCGCCGAGCTCCTTGAGGCGGGGTTCGACCACGCTGCCGCCACCGGCGCCAGCCTTGAGGTGGTGCACGCTTGGGACCTGCCGGACGCCTACGCCAACCTCGTCGAAGCCCGCACCCGCGACCCGGAATGGTTGGACGCGGGAACACGGTTCATCGAGCACGAACTGGACGGCTGGCGGGAACGCCACCCCGACGTCCCCGTCACGGTACGGGTCGTCTACGACCGGCCCAGCCGCGCCATCTCCGCAGCAGGCGCAGAAGCCGAGCTCGTGGTCCTGGTACGGCGGCCGATGCCTGCCTATTTCGGCGCCCACTTGGGCAGCACCGCCCGAGCGGTGCTGCGTGGCGCTGCATGCCCGGTCCTGATCGTGCCCCCCCACCCACGCGAAAAGGGATCGGCCGACCCGGAGATCGAACGTGCGGGGGAGCTGCTGCGGTAGACGATCCCGAGTGACAAGGGCGATCAGCCGCCGTGCGCCGCATCGTGGCTGAAATGGTCACTGCGCGCGGGCGATCCCGACTGCTGCTGGGCGGCGTGCGCCCGGGCGAGCACTTCGGTGAGCTTGTTCGCCCCGGCGACCACCGTCGCGGCGTGCAGCCGACCAGGCTGGCGCGAGACGCGCTCGATGGGCCCGGAGATCGACACAGCCGCGATGACGCGACCGGCGGGGTTGCGCACCGGGGCCGAGACGGAAGCAACTCCCGGCTCGCGCTCGCCGACGCTTTGCGACCATCCCCGACGGCGGACTGCGGACAGGGTCGTCGCCGTGAACTCGGCGCCCTGCAGGCCGCGGTGCAGCCGGTCCGGCTCCTCCCAGGCGAGGAGCACCTGGGCGGCGGACCCAGCGAGCATTGACAGTGTCGCCCCCACCGGGATGGAGTCGCGCAGGCCCATCGGACGCTCCGCGGCCGCGACGCAAATCCGCATGTCGCCTTGGCGGCGGAATAGCTGCGCCGACTCGTTCGTGTGATCGCGCAGGGCGCCCAGCACCGCTCCGGCGGCGGCCAGGAGTCGGTCTTCCCCGGCCGCCGAGGCGAGCTCCGCCAGGCGCGGGCCGAGGATGAATCGGCCCTGCATGTCGCGTGACACGAGCCGATGGTGCTCGAGCGCGACGGCCAGGCGATGAGCGGTCGGGCGGGCCAGTCCCGTGCTCTGCACGAGCTGCGCGAGTGTCGACGGGCCGGCCTCCAACGCGCTGAGCACGGTGGCAGCCTTGTCGAGGACGCCTACACCGCTGGTGCTTTCCATAGGAGCATTGTTGCGTCTCATAGCCTGAGACGCAAGTTTCCCAGAGCCTGAAACTGGGCGACGCTTCATTAGCGGCTCGTGGGATGGACCTCGCGAATCGCAGAGCGGGAGGAGACGTCAATGGGCCGGACGCTGGCAGAGAAGGTATGGGACGCGCACGTCGTCCGATCGGTGCAGGGGGAGCCAGACCTCCTCTACATCGACCTCCACCTGGTCCACGAAGTCACCAGCCCGCAGGCCTTCGACGGTCTTCGACTCGCCGGTCGGCGCCTACGCCGCCCGGACCTCACGATCGCGACCGAGGACCACAACGTCCCGACGACGCTGGGTCCGATCCTCGACGTCATGAGCCGCACCCAGGTCGAGACTCTGCGCCGCAACTGCGCGGAGTTCGGCGTCCGGCTGCACTCGATGGGCGACGCCGACCAGGGCATCGTCCACATCATCGGGCCTCAGCTGGGACTCACGCAGCCTGGGATGACGGTTGTCTGCGGTGACAGCCACACCTCGACGCACGGCGCCTTCGGTGCCCTGGCCATGGGCATCGGCACGAGCGAGGTCGAGCACGTCATGGCGACGCAGACCCTCCCCCTCAAGCCCTTCGCCACGATGGCCATCACCGTCGAGGGAGAGTTGCCGGCCGGCGTGACGGCCAAGGACCTCATCCTCGCCGTGATCGCAAAGATCGGCACCGGTGGCGGGCAGGGGTACGTCCTGGAATACCGCGGCAGCGCCATCGAAGCGCTTTCGATGGAGGCGCGGATGACTATCTGCAATATGTCGATCGAGGCGGGCGCCCGAGCCGGCATGATCGCCCCGGACGAGACCACCTTCGCCTACCTCAAGGGCCGGGCGCACGCACCCGAGGGCGCGGACTGGGACGCGGCGGTGGCGATGTGGCGACAACTGCGGACCGACGACGACGCTGCGTTCGACAATGAGGTCGTCATCGATGCCTCGACGCTGAGCCCGTTCGTCACTTGGGGGACCAACCCCGGCCAGGGCCTCCCGCTGAGCGCCCGTGTGCCCGACCCGGCCGACCAACCCGACGACGAGCGCGAGGCGACCCGGCGGGCGCTGCAATACATGGATCTCACGCCGGGCACTCCGCTGCGCGGCATCGCGGTCGACATGGTCTTCGTCGGCTCCTGCACCAACGGGCGAATCGAGGACCTGCGGGTCGTCGCCGACATCCTGCGCGGCCGCAAGGTCGCCGACGGGGTGCAAATGCTCGTCGTACCGGGCTCGGCAGGCGTCCGCGCCCAGGCTCAGGCCGAGGGACTCGACGCCGTCTTCGAGGCTGCCGGGGCGCAGTGGCGGCTCGCGGGCTGCTCGATGTGCCTGGGCATGAACCCCGATCAACTCGAGCCCGGCCAACGCTGCGCCTCGACGAGCAATCGCAACTTCGAGGGCCGTCAGGGCAAGGGCGGTCGGACGCACCTGGTCAGCCCGCAGGTGGCCGCCGCGACCGCGGTCGCAGGCCGATTGGCCAGCCCCGCCGATCTGCAGGAGGTCTAGGCGATGGAGAAGTTCACCACGCACACCGGCGTCGGGGTCCCGCTGCGCCGCGGCAACGTCGACACCGACCAGATCATCCCGGCGGTCTACCTCAAGCGGGTCACACGGACTGGATTCGAGGACGCGCTCTTCGCCGCGTGGCGTAACGATGCAGACTTCATCCTCAACCAGGCACCCTACGCAGAGGCCTCGGTGCTCGTCGCCGGTCCCGACTTCGGCACGGGGTCCTCTCGCGAGCACGCGGTCTGGGCGCTCATGGACTACGGCTTCCGGGTCGTCATCTCCGCACGCTTCGCGGACATCTTCCGCGGCAACTCCGGCAAAGCCGGCCTTCTCACCGCGCAGGTCGGGCAGGAGGACGTCGAGCTGCTGTGGAAGCTGCTCGAGGAAGATCCGGGCGTTGACGTGCGCGTCGACCTCGTCGCACGCACGATCCAATGTCGTGAGCTGATCGTGCCGTTCGACGTCGATGAGTACACGCGCTGGCGGCTATTGGAGGGTCTCGACGACATCTCCCTGACCCTGCGTCACGAGGTCGATATCACCGCTTTCGAGTCCACTCGCTCGCCCCTGCTGCCGGTCGCGGCTCCGGGAGCCGGTAGCTAGGTGTCGGTCCACGTGCCTGTCTTGTCCTGGCGGGGCCCCATTTCCTCTGCCTGAGAGCGCTGTTCCGCGATTTGCGACAGCCGCTTGTCGACAAGTAAGAATAGGCCTTGAGCTGGGCTTTTATGCCTTTTGGGGGGTATCGACCCCCGATATCCCGCTGTGTCGACCTGTGGATTCCTCTGTCCGTCATGAGTGTTCATGCCGATAGGCGGTCGTGAGCGCGACGATGTCGCGTTCGCGGTGGGTGAGGAATTGCGGGCTTCCCGGTCGATCCGGGTCCCCTCCGGTCCGTGACGATTCACCCGTCGTTTCAGGACCGCACGTGGCGTCCGTCGGCGCGCAGAACTCTAGCGCGGTGCGGAGCTGTGCATCTGACGTGGGGGCCCAACCTGGTGCTCCTGCCACAGCATCAGGCCGGGCCACCGGCTCTGGAGGGAGAGAAGACGAGTGAACAAGGCTGATCTGGTCGATGCGCTGGAGGATCGTTTGGGGGGCAAGAAGGCCGCCTCGGACGCGCTTGAAGCCGTTTTCGACATCATCATCCGCGAGGTAGCTCGCGGTGGAAAGGTCGGGATCACGGGTTTCGGAACGTTCGAGCGCGTGGATCGTGCAGCTCGAACGGGGCGCAACCCACGCACCGGAGATTCCGTCCGCATCGAGTCGACGGCGGTTCCGAAGTTCCGTCCGGGCACTGCCTTCAAGATGTACGTCGCGGAGCCGGCCACGCTACCCAAGGGTCAGCCGGCAGCTGCCCGGGCCGCTGCCGGCACCGCTGCCGAGGTGCGAGCCCGCGCCGAGGCAACCATTGCGGCGGCGCAGTCGAAGAAGAAGCCCTCGCGTCGTACCGCGTGAGCGCGCCCGTGGGCGCGGGACGCCGGCCGGCGCGGTCGAGGTGATTTCGAGGCGGGGCCGCCCCGGTCGTGCTCCAGGCCAAGTCGGTGGTGCCGGGTCCCGATTCGTTCGGGCGCGGGACGCGCAGGCTGCTCGATCGGCGTGCCGCGACGAAGAGCTCCGTCAGGTCGGGCATGGCCGCGAGCAATGCTGCGGTGCGGCGCCCCACTCCCAGGGTGAGGGCCTCTTCCAGGTCGGCCGCCACGTCGACGTCGCGGCGTAGGCGCGGCAGGTCCAGGTCCAGGCGGGTTGCATGCTGAGCGTGGGCAGCCGCGGACCCCGGCCCGAAGGCGGGTCGCAGGTCCGCGGGCTCGAGCGCGGCCAGCAGAACGGTGCCGGATCCACGCGCATCGGGCACGAAGGCGCAGCCCGCAGCTGCGCAGGCCCGCAAAGCCGCCTCGAGATCGTGTGGTCGCAGCGCAGGTAGGTCACCCAGGAGGACCGCCGTGGCCTGCGGGTGGCGTTTCCCAGGGTGCTCTTGGCGCGGCGCACCGATCGGCGGGTCGATCGCAGCCCGGACGCCGATCGCCACCGCGGTTCCCAGGCCCTGTCGGTCGTCGGCCACGGTGCGGGCACCCATCCGGACCGCCTCGAGTGCGATGGACGGGTCGGCACTCACGACGACGAGTCGCACTCCGGGACAGCCTGCCGCCGCCGCGAGGGTGTCCAGGGCCAGCGCCCGGGCGAGCTGCTCCCGTCGTTCGCCGGCCAGGGGGGCCAGCCGCGACTTCGCGGCCGCGCTCCGCTTGACGGGGACAACGACATTCCACCTCACCGCCCCACCTCGCGATCCCATCTCGCAGTTCCACCTCACCGCCCCCGGCGGAGCACAGTCACTGATCCTGCCACCGGCGTCGGTAGTGTGACGCCCGGGCCCGGTGACCGGGCCCGGGCAAAGCAGGAACGGCCGGGGAGGCGACGTGGACGAGGCGGGCAGGGCCCGGCCCGGGTCGGCGCACGACATGACCTGCGCCTACCGCGCGGCGGTCGCCACGGTTCGGCTGCTCATGCGGACCCTGACACGCCAGGACTGGCAGGGAGCGCAACACCTTCCGGCCACCGGGGGCTGCGTCGTCGCCGTGAACCACATCTCCCACGCGGACCCCTTCGCCGTCGCACACTTTCTCTACGACAACGGTCACCCACCGTATTTCCTCGGCAAGGCCTCGCTCTTCGAGCTACCCGTGCTGGGGCGCTGGCTCGCCGCTTGCGAGCAGATCCCCGTTTACCGCGGCGGCGGCCGGGCCGCCGAAGCCTTCCGTGACGCGGTCGCGGCGGTCGCGCAGGGCAGGTGCATCGTCGTCATGCCGGAGAGCACGATCACCAAGGACCCGCAGGGGTGGCCGATGGCGGGCAAGACCGGAGCGGCACGGATCGCGCTACGGGCGGGGGTGCCCGTGCTGCCATTGGGTCAGTGGGGCGCCCAGGAGCTGCTCACACCTGGCGGCCGCTTCGCGCCGTGGGGGCGTCCGGTGATGCGCATGCGATTAGGCCCGCCCGTGCCCTTGGACGACCTGCGGCAGCGCGGGCTGGACGCCGCGGGCCAGCGTGAAGCGACCCGACGCATCATGGCTGCCATCGCCGCCGAAGTCTCACTGCTTCGCGATGAGCCGGTACCCGCGGGCGTCTGGGACCGATCCCTGCGCCGACGGGTCCGCCCCGACGGCACGATCGACGACGAAGGAGTTGGCCGATGAGGCGGGTTGCAGTGCTCGGGGCAGGGAGCTGGGGCACCGCCTTTGCGGCGGTGCTGGCCGACGCGGGCAACCAGGTGCGGCTATGGGCGCGGCGTCCAGAGCTGGCGCAGGAGATCGCGACGACCCGTGTCAACGCCGCCTACCTGCCCGATCTGCGGTTGCCAAAGGAGGTCGCGGCGACGTCGGAGGCCGCGCAGGCCCTGGCGGGAGCCGACGTCGTCGTACTCGCAGTCCCCGCCCAGCGGCTGCGCGAACACCTGGTGGAATGGGCGCCCTTCGTCCGTGACGCGGCTGTCGTGGTGTCGCTTAGCAAAGGAGTCGAGCTCGGCACCCAGTTGCGGATGACACAGGTCATCGAGCGGGTGACCGGAGCGCGCTCCGAGCGGCTCGCCGTAATTTCCGGCCCCAACCTGGCCCGCGAGATCGCCGCCAAGCAGCCGGCCGCCAGCGTGGTGGCCTCGACTCGCGTCGGCACCGCCGACCTTGTCGCCGAGGTCTGCACAACGCCCTACTTCCGGCTCTACACCGACACCGATGTCGTCGGCTGCGAGCTCGGCGGGGCAACGAAGAATGTGGTCGCGGTCGCCGTCGGCATCGCCGAGGGGCTGGGCTTCGGGGATAATACCAAGGCCACGATCATCACCCGCGGTCTGGCCGAGACCGTCCGCCTGGGCGTGGCGCTGGGGGCGGACGCACATACCTTCTCCGGGTTGGCCGGCGTCGGCGACCTCATCGCCACATGCATGTCGCCGCTGTCGCGCAACCACCGCGTCGGTGTCGCGCTCGGTCGGGGGGAGTCGCTGGGATCGATCGTCTCGGCGATGAACCAGACGGCCGAGGGAGTCGCGTCCTGCGAGTCCATCCTCGCGCTCGCGGGGAGCGTCGGCGTCGACATGCCGATCTGCGAGGCGGTCGTCGCAGTCGTGCACGACGGGCAGCAGCCGGCCCTCATCGGGGATGCCCTGATGGCCCGAGAACGCAAGCCCGAGAAGACGTGAACTCGGGGCCGTCAGGTTGGGCGCAGCGCCCGGTCCAGGTCGGCCCACAGATCCTCGACGTCCTCGATGCCGACGGAGAGGCGCAGCAGGTCGGTCGGGACGCTGACGGGCTCGGCGGCATGGCGCCGCCGGCGCTCCAGCAGGGACTCCACCCCGCCGAGGCTGGTCGCGTTCGTCCAGAGGGTGACCGCGTCGGCCACCGCGTCGGCCCGGGAGGCGTCACCGACCTCGATGGAGATGATCGCCCCGAAGCCGGGGTAGCGAACCCGCATCACGCCAGGATGCTCCCGGAGCCGCGCGACGAGGGTCGCTGCGTTGGCGCAGGCCCGTTCGAGCCGGACGTGCAGGGTGCGCATCCCGCGCAGGGCGAGCCAGACCTCGGCCGGCCCGGCGATCGCTCCGCGACGACTGCGCTTAGCGCGCAGGCTCTCGTACACACCAGCCTCTCTATGCACACTGTTCTGTGCCGTTACGAGCGCGCCGAGGATGACGTCGGAGTGCCCGGCCAGGTACTTGGTCACGGAGTGCGCGACGATGTCTGCGCCCTGCGTCAGCGGACGCGCCAGCAGCGGGGTCGCGAAGGTGTTGTCGGCGGCGACCAGGGCGCCGCGAGCGTGGGCCGCTGCCGCGATGGTCTCGACGTCGGCGACCTCTAGGGTCGGGTTGACCGGCGACTCGATCCAGACGAGCTCGGGCGCGGGGCCGGCGGCGATCGCCGCGAGCACAGCCGGCGTGTCGGCGATGTCGACGCGGGTCACCTCCGCGTCGCCGCTGGTGGCCAGATCGTCGAGGGCGACCGCTGTGCCGCTGTAGACCGTGCGCGGCGCCCCGATGCGCCCGCCGGACGGCACGAGGTCGAGGACGGCGTGGATCGCGGCCGTGCCCGAGGCGAACACGAGGGCCGAGCCGCCCTCGAGACGGCCCAGAGTGTCCTCGAACGCGTCCCACGTCGGATTGCCGGAGCGAGCGTAGTCGACGGCGCCACCGGCGATGTATGTCGCGTTGAGGCTGAGCGGCTGCGTCAGCTCGGCGCCGGGGTGGTGGGCCGGCCGGCCTCCCGAAACAAGCACCGTGGCAGCCGCGAGTTCGTTGTGCCGCTCCGGCTCCTGGATCGGAAGGTGGCGCGTTGCCTCGTTCGCTCGTTCGCCAGGAGGCGGTGGCTGGGACGGCATGAGGACACCCTAGGACGCCAGGACCGCCGGTTCCGCGCAGTGCCCCGGACGCAGTGCCC
>JAUNUZ010000086.1:3879-8257 GCA_030537915.1 Micrococcales bacterium | reverse complement strand
GCGCTGCCCCGGAGGCAACGGTCGGGTCGGCATGCTGTCACCGTCGCCGGGACGGGAGTCGCGGGGCCCCACGCTTCCAAGGCTAAGCCGTGCTTGTGTCGCCCCTACGCGGGGACCCTACGAACGCCTTGGCTTCGCCCTGCGGGCGTCGACTGGCGCTTCAACGGCTCTGCAGCATCTCCGCGACGACGAAGGCCAGCTCGAGGCTCTGTTGATGATTCAGGCGCGGATCGCAGAGAGTCTCATACCGCAGCTCCAGGTCGCGGTCTTCCACATGCATCGCCCCGCCGAGGCACTCGGTCACGTCGTTGCCCGTCAACTCCACGTGAATGCCGCCGGGGATCGTGCCGAGCGCGTGGTGCACCTCGAAGAAGCCGCGAACCTCCTCGACGATGTCCTCGAAGCGCCGGGTCTTGTACCCCGTGGAGGACTCGAAAGTGTTGCCGTGCATCGGGTCGCACACCCACGTCACCTCCAGGCCCGCATCGCTGACACCCTTGACGATCGGGGGCAGGGCCGCGTGGATCGTGTCGGCGCCCATGCGGGTGATGAGGGTGAGCCGGCCCGGGATACGGTCGGGGTCGACGCGGCGGGCGAGCTCGACGATCTCGGCCGGGTCTGCGGACGGCCCAACCTTGATCCCCACGGGGTTGGTCACCCGCGAGATGTAGTCGATATGCGCCCCGTCAAGGTCGCGCGTGCGCTCACCGATCCATACGAAGTGGCCCGAGGTGGCATAGCGCGACCCGGTGCGGGAGTCGATCCGCGTCAAGGGCCGCTCGTAGTCGAGGACGAGGGCCTCGTGGCTGGCCCAGACATCGACCCGGCGCATCTCCTCGAAGTCGACACCGCACGCTGCCATGAAGCGCATCGCCTTGTCGATGTCCCCGGCCATCCGCTCGTACCGGGCGTTCGCGGAGTTGGCGATGAAGCCGCGGTTCCATTCGTGCACGAAGCGCAGGTCTGCGAAGCCACCCTGGGTGAAGGCGCGCACGAGGTTCAGCGTCGCCGAGCTCGTGTGGTAGGCCTGCAGCAACCGCTCGGGGTTGGGATTGCGCGCCTCGAGAGTGAAGGCGAAGTCGTTGACCAGATCGCCGCGGTAGGCCGGGAGCGTTGTCTCCCCACGGGTCTCGGTGTCCTTGCTGCGCGGCTTGGCGAACTGACCCGCGATGCGACCGACCTTGACGACCGGAGTGCTCGCGCCATAGGTGAGGACTGCCGCCATCTGCAGGATCGTCTTGATGCGATCGCGGATGTTGTCGGCCGTCGCGGCGGCGAAGGTCTCGGCGCAGTCGCCACCCATAAGGACGAAAGCCTCGCCGCGGGCGGCTTCAGCGAGCCGCTGGCGAAGGATGTCGCACTCGCCGGCGAAAACGAGCGGGGGCAGCACGGACAGGGACTGCGTTGCGTCGTTCAGTGCTTGCCTGTCCGGCCACGTCGGCTGCTGCTTGGCAGGCAGGTCGGGCCAGGACAAGGGAGCATTCGAAGTCACAGGTCCAGGGTAATGAGCCAGGCCACACCCACCGCCCCTGGGTCGGATGCCGGACCGGCTACTCCTACCGTCGAGGTCGATCCCGATCGGTTTCGCAGACGTTGTCCGCGCTGAATTCATCGCGAACGGGCCCGCCCAGCCCCTGGGAGATGGCGTAGCGGACGAGCTCGACCCGGTTGTGCAGCTGCAGCTTCCCGAGCGTGTTCTGCACATGGTTCTGCACCGTGCGGTGCGATACCCGCAATTGCGCGGCGATCTGCTTGGCGGACATGCCCATCGCGACGAGACGCAGGATCTGGGTCTCCCGGGCCGTCAACCGTGGCACCGGGGGAGATCCCGGTTGCGTGGACTCATCGGCGTCCTCCTGCGCGGCCATTCGCCGGTACTCCCCGAGCACGAGTCCGGCCAAACCTGGGGTGAAAACCGCCCGGCCCCCTGCCGTCGCAATCACGGCGCCGATGAACTCCTCGCGGCGGGCCGACTTCACCAGGTAGCCCGTGGCTCCCTCCTTGACGGCCGCCAGGACGTCGCAGTGTTCGCCGCTGGCCGACAGGATGAGCACCCGAGTGGCACTGTCCGCATCGCGCAAGCCTCGGCAGACCTCGACACCACCCAGTCCGGGCAGGTTGAGGTCGAGGACGAGCACGTCGGGCCGTAGGTCGAGGGTGCGCCGCAGGGCACGGCGACCGTCGTCGGCGGTGGCCACGACGTCGAAACCAGCGTCGTACAGGTCTCGGGCCACCGCCTCGCGCCACATGGGGTGATCGTCCGCGACGACCACGCGTACCTTGCCGCGGTCGGCTGGCCCGTCTACGGGTCCCGTGGCGGTCGTCATCGGTTCTCCTCGGCTCGGCCGGAAGCCGCTCGGTTCCGGGTCGCTCGGTCGCGGGCGGCTCCGAGATCGCGGCCGCTCGACGCGAGGCGAGGAACGCGCATCTCCCACGTCGTGCCCTCCCCAGGCGCAGTGTGGCAGGTGGCCCTACCACCCAGGTCTTCCAACCTTGAGACGATGCTGACGGCGACCCCGAGCCGCCCTCGGGCGCGCGCCGCCTGGAGTCCGCCGTCGGGGATGCCCACCCCGTCATCGCGTACCGTGACGACGACATCGGCTCCCTCCTGTTCCAGGAGGATCCAGATGCCGACCGCCCTGCCCGCGTGCCGCCGTGAATTGTCGACCGCGGCCTGGACGGCCGCGGCGACCTCGCCCGCACGCTCCGAGGGCAACACGACCGGGTCGGCCGGGGCCGCGATGTGCGCGTCCTGTCCCACGCGATCCCGCAGGATCGCCGCGAGATCCGTGCGCGGCCCGGAGCCGGCCCCGGCGCCACCGTCTCTCCCGGCGCTGTCCCCGGGTTCGAATCCGGGCCAGCCGCGCCCGCGCCCCGCCGACGGACCGTCGATGTCCGGGTCGCTCAGGTCGCGGCTGGGCGTCGCGATGAGGTCGCGCAACCGGCGTTCCTGCGCCGCCGCGAGATCGCCGAGTTCGCGAACCTCGCCGCCTAGATCCTCGCCCCGCCGATGGATGTAGGCCAACGCCTGGAGGACCCCGTCATGCACCGTGCGAGCCAGGCGCTCGCGTTCCGCGGTCTGCGCGCGCAGTCTGGCTCCCTCCCGCACGGCATCGTCACCGCGACGCGCCGCCTGTGAGCTGTAGCCGGCGCACCCTGCCATCACGAAGAGCAGGAAGATGTTGTGGACCGTCCCCGATGTCGGGCTCCCGATCTCGATCAGATCCGCCAGGACGACGGCCGCCCACGCAGCGAAGGCTCCACCCGGCCCCCGATGGACGCCCGCGGCCAAGACGATCGCCCCGGCCCAGATGCCGGGCACCGTCGAGCTCCCCGCTTCTCGGACGACCGGATCGTCGATCCACCGAGTCGCGATAATCGCCCCCGTGCTGAGGCCGAGTTCGATCCAGAGCTGCCCCATGGTCCGGGTGCGATGAACGAGCATCGCGACCGTCCACACCGCCAGGATCGCCAAGATGGACCACCCCCAGAACGGGCGGGCCACCTCGTCGAGGCGCATCGAGAACTCGTAGACGGCGTAGAGCAGGGCGAAGCCGCGATAAAGGTCGACCGCGTCCCATAGCGCCGCCACCGAGGGACGGCTCGAGCCCGCCTCTCGGGCCGGCGGCAGCAAGGCCGGGCCCACGTGCCTAGGGCTCTCGCGGCGGGTGCGGGGTGTGCACCGTGGCGGCGTCCGGGCTGGGATCGACCGGGGCTTCCCGACCTACGCAGGCATCGCCCGCCAGGGTGGGCTCCACGTCAGCTCGATCTGGGGCGGCCTCGCCCTCCACAGACGCGTCACGCTTGCCGCGGGCGCGGGCCTTCGCGGCGGCGACGAGGTCTTCGGCGCGGCCGAACGCACTTGTCGTCTCGGCCCGTGCGATGGCCATGAGCTCCTCTGCCTTGATCCGGGCCCGCTCGGTCTCGGCCCGCGCTGCGGCCACCATCTCCTCGGCCCGCGCGGCCGCGGCCGCAGACTCGGCGCGGGCCGCAGCGACAAGGGCCTCGGCGCGCTCTGCGATCGCCGCCTTGCGGGCCGCCGCGTACTCGTCGACATACTCCTGACCGGACAACTCCTGCAGCGACCGCATCACCTCGTCGGTGATCGTCCGCAGCACCTGGTGATCGTCCTGCCTACCGGCGTAGGCGCTGAGGTCGATGGGCTTGCCGACCCCGCCACTCGTCTGAACTGTGCTCTCCAGGATCTTGTTCGCCTTGGCAAGCCCTTCAGGATCGTTCCGGAACTTCTCAAGAAGGTCGATACGGAACGCCTTCATCGAGTTCGGGGAGAAGTCAGCAGCGGCAGCGTAGGCGCTGAGCTGCCCCTCAGTGGCGTCCTTCACGAAGGCAGAGGTGTACGAGCCCTCCTTGCCCTTGG
>JAUNUZ010000086.1:0-3869 GCA_030537915.1 Micrococcales bacterium | reverse complement strand
TGGGAATCTTCTGACCGGTGGGCTGCGCCTTGTCCGTGTCGATCATGGCGACCGGCACGATCGGGGCACCGGCCTCGAGCGCCATCCGCGCCACCCCGGTCTTGCCACGGTAGAGCCGACCGTCGGGGGAACGGGTGCCCTCGGGGTAGATGCCGAAGAGTTCCCCCCGGGCGAGAACGGCCAGGCCGGCGTCGATAGCGGCCCGGCTCGCCGATCCTCCGGTCCGGTCGATCGGGATCTGCCCGGTGGCCGAGAAGAAGAGCGCCTTGAGCCGACCCGTGATGCCGGTCCCGGTGAAGTACTCCATCTTGGCCGGGAACGTGATGCGCCGGTCGAGTACGAGCGGGAGGAAGATCGAGTCCGAGAAGGACAGGTGGTTGCTCGCCAGGATCACCGGACCCGTCCCCGGGACGTATTGACGCCCCTCGACCCACGGCCGGAAGAGGAGGCGCAGCACCGGTCCCAGAACGACGCTCTTGAGCATCCAATAGAGCATGTGCACCTCACGCGACGTCGGTCGGCAACGGGGTGAACTCTACTGTCCACCCAACGGTGGGGCGCGGTCGACCGACGGTGCGTGGAACAATCATGAAACTGGCGTGACCGTGCCGGACAGGGCGAGGTCGAACAGCGCGGCGCGCCCTCTTGCCGCCGATGCTGCGGCTTCGGTTGAGGTAACGCCAGAGCGCTGGACGTCGCCGCAGACCTCAGCCTTCGACCGCGAATAAGCCGAGATCGCTGCCCGAGGAGGACGAGTGACACGTGATGGCCAGGCGCCCCAGTCCGCCAACCCAGCTCGGCTGCGCGCCTTCTGCCGCGACGGCGACGACGTGGGGGTGCTGCTCTGCCACGGCTTCACCGGCTCACCACAGGGAGTGCGACCTCTCGCGCAGGCCTTCGCCCACGCCGGCCACACCGTGCGTCTGCCGCTGCTGCCCGGCCACGGGACGACGTGGCAGGACTGCAACAAGACAACGTGGCGGCAGTGGTACGCCGAGGTCGAGTCCGGCTTCGTCGACCTGCGCTCGCGCTGCCGCATCGTCATCGCTGTCGGCCTGTCGATGGGCGGAGCGCTAGCCATCCGATTGGCACAGCTGCATCCCGACGACATCGCGGGTCTCGTCCTGATCAACCCAGCCCTGCGGGTGGACGACCCGCGGATGATCGCCCTCCCGGCACTGCAGTGGGTGCTGCCCTCCCTACCGGGAGTAGGAAACGATGTGAAGAAGGTCGGCGGCGAGCCCGAATGGTGTTACGACCGACTGCCGCTGCGTGCCCTGGCATCGCAGACCACCCTCTGGCGCCTCGCTGCGGCGGGCCTCCCCCAAGTGCGGATGCCCGTGCTCCTCGCGCACTCGACGCAGGATCACGTCGTCCCGGCATCGAGCTGGCAGCTCGTGCGCGAGCGGATCGGCAGCACCGATGTCACCGACCTCGCGCTGACGAACTCCTATCACGTGGCCACCCTTGACAACGACGCCGAGCTGCTGGAGCGCGAGGCGCTGGCCTTCGTCGACCGAATCGCGTCCAGGGGGCCGGCATGAGCCTCGCCGACGATTCCGGACAGGAGCCGGATCCCGCCCGGCCAGATGACCCGCAGCGGTCTGGGCGAGATGACCCCCTGGACTACGAAGCGCGCTTCGCCGACATCGTCGCGCGCTGGGAGACCGACTCGCCCTCTGGCCAGGACCACAGCGCAGCGGAATCACCTCGGGCTCACCCTATGGACCCGCCCAGCGGGACCGAGACCGAGCACGCCCCTTCTGACGACGGTGCGGCGCCCTCCCAAAGTCCCGCCCCCGGTTCGACGCCCCACGATGCCGATGGCCGCTCCACGCCCCACGACGCCGATGGCGGCGCAGGCGGTCGGAACGCAGGTGACGGCCTCGGACCGCAGAACACACCCTGGCGCCAACACATCCCGCCGCCGGAGCCCGACGAGGACTTTGTGCCGCCGCGCCCCGCCCCGCTTCCGCGCAATGACCTCGGCTTCTGGGGCGCGATGCTCGGCCTGATCGTCGGCCCCCTGTGGCTCATCTACCTCGTGGTCACCGATCCCCACGGGTCACGGTTGCCCATCGGGCTCTCGCTTGCCATGACGGTGGGCGGTTTCGCCCTCGTCGTGGCGCGTTTGCCCCGCCGGGCCCGCTCCTCGGACGAGAGCGACGACGACGGCGCTGTCGTCTAAGCACCGCCGCGACCTCCCTGAGAGCCGGGCATCGCAGTGGGGCCGAGCTCGCCCGCCTAAGCGTCGCTGTTGACCCTCGCGAGGTCGGCGGCCCCGATCAGACCAGCATCGTTGCCGAGTGCGGCGGCCGTGACCGTGGCCTCGGGCCGGTAGCCCCGACCGGTGAGCTTGCGGCGAAAGGTGTCCCGCGCCGGCGCTATGAGCAGGTCGCCGGCGGCGCTGACGCCTCCGCCGATGACGAAGGCCCCAGGATCGAGCGCAGCCGCAATGTTCGCCAGGCCGACCCCGAGCCAGTGGCCGACCTCGGCCAGCAGCTCCCGCGCCGTAGGGTCACCTGCCTTGGCCGCCTCGGTGATCAGCGGCCCGGTGAGGCCGCCCGGCTCCGCTTCCACCCGGGCGGCGAGATCCTGAGTAACCGGAGACTGCGCCAAGATCATCGAACGGGCCTCGCGCACCAGCGCGTTGCCGCTCGCATACTGCTCCCAGCACCCGCGGTTGCCGCACTCGCAGCGCTGACCGTTGGGGACGACCTGCATGTGACCGAATTCCGCGGCGATCCCCCACTTGCCGCGTTGCACCCGACCATCGATGACGATGCCGCCACCGATGCCGGTGCCGAGAGTGATCATCACCAGGTGCGACTCTCCCCGGGCTGCGCCGAAGCGCCACTCCGCCCACGCGGCGGCGTTCGCGTCGTTCTCCACGAAGATCGGTCGCCCGACACGATGGGTCAGCGCCTCGCGTAAGGGCTCGTTGCGCCAGGACAGATGGGGGGCGAAGACGACCGTCGCCCCATCGGCTCCGACGAAGCCGGCCGCTCCGATGCCGACCGCGCGGGCGTGCCCAGGGCCTTCACCGATGCACCCGGAATCGATCGCCTGGAGGAGTTCGTGGACGACGGAGACGATGGTGTCCTCCACGATCCGCGGGGACTTGGAGCGCTCCGGGGTGTCTCGCCGGGCGCGCCGTACAATCCGGCCGCGGTCGTCGACGACCCCGCCGGAAACCTTGGTGCCCCCGATGTCGATGCCGATCGCGTAGTCGAGCACCATCAGCGCTGGTCCCGGCGGGCCAGGGCTGCCGCGCCGATCATCCCTGCGTCGTTGCCGAGCCCGGCCAGGGCCCAGGTTGCTTCGGGACGGTGCCCGCGCCCGGACAGATTGCGCCGGAAGGCCGCCACAGCGGGTTCGAGCAACAAGTCACCGGCCTCAGCGACGCCGCCGCCGAGGACGATCATGCTCGGATCCAAGACGGCCGCGATCGAGGCGGCTCCTTCTCCGATCCACCGCCCGAGATCCGAGAGCAGTTCGATGCTCGCGGCGTCGCCGGCCCTGGCCGCCTCGGTGATGTGGGGCCCGTGTAAATCGTCAGGATCGCCGCCTGCCCGCTGGGTGAGTGCTTCGGCCAGGCCCGGCGCGGTGCGCATCAACTCGCGACCCTCGCGGACGAGCGCATTGCCGCTGGCATACTGCTCCCAACAACCGCGGTTGCCGCAGCCGCACAGGATGCCGCCCGGAATCACTCGCAAATGGCCCAGCTCCCCGGCGATGCCGAAGGCGCCCCGCATCAGTCGCCCGTCGAAGACAATGCCTCCACCGACGCCGGTGCCGATCGTGATGAGGACCATGTGGTCGACGTCGCGGGCTGGACCGTAGAGGAATTCGCCCCAGGCCGCCGCGTT